>JALONX010000176.1 GCA_025454695.1 Chloroflexaceae bacterium | reverse complement strand
TTGAGTACGTAAATAGAATTACAACTGTACAATATATCTGATGTGATCGTGGATATGCAAAAACTTAGTAAACAACTACCCAGCGCCAACAGAGGCCATATCTGAGTCGTATCATCGACTCAAGGAAAACACTGGTGATGCAGGGCCCTTTCTTTGGAATAAGCAGTTGTCGGCCCCAATTCTAATCCGAAAATTTGTCGGCATTTCTCACAGCTCATTCTCATTCCAGCTTTGATTAGAATTTCGAGACAGCTCTTGCCGCCTTCTCGCGGAGATTTATGACTGAAAGGTGCCGCGTACTGCTAGGGCGGACAACTGCACTCACTGCTTTCAGAGACTCGATCTCGAAGTAAGGAACAGAGCCGCGGCGATTAGCACCTCGCCAAAGGCACGCAGCCAGCAGAGTCGAGAGCCCTAGAGTTCTCCCAAGAAATGTAACAGCAATTAAAGTCAAAAAGTTTTGAAAGTCCTCTGCTATATACTATGCTGTCCGTGCTAATCGCTTCTCCACGATCCGACGAGTGAAACGCTGCTAAATGGCCTCCACGCGCCGGCCAGCAACAATTTTCGCCCTTAGTACTGTCCCATACTTTTCGCGAAAAGTCTTGCTGCTGGTGTTTCTCCGAGATCCAACGGCAAGAGATCAACAAAAGTAGAAAGAGAAAAACATCCGTCTCAATAAACAGTCATAAAACTCAAAAGTGTTGGACGGTGTTGTGGCGATAAATTCTTGACAACCCAGGCCCTTATTCACGCCGGGGTGCCCACGCCGCGCTGCAAATTAGCCTTTACACCAGAAAGCGCCCTGACCGCCATGGAGCAGTTCGGCTACCCGGTGGTGTTGAAGCCGGTGGTCGGCTCGTGGGGCCGCATGGTGAGCAAGATCAACGACCGCGACGCCGCCGAGGCTATTCTGGAGCATCGCGATGTGCTGGGCAGCTACCAGCACGCCATTTTCTACATCCAGGAATACATCAACAAGCCGGGCCGCGACATCCGCAGTTTTGTGGTGGGCGACGAGTGCATCTGCGCCATCTACCGCACCAGCGAACACTGGATCACCAACACGGCACGGGGCGGCATCGCCAGCAACTGCCCCGTTAGCCCCGAACTGGCCGCCATCAGCGTGCGGGCAGCCCATGCGGTGGGCGGCGGCGTGGTGGCAATTGACCTGCTGGAAACGCCGGAGGGCGAACTGCTGGTGAACGAAGTCAACTACACCATGGAGTTCCGCAATAGCATTGACACGACTGGCGTTGACATCCCGGCCCGGATCATTGATTATGTGGTGGCGGTTGGGAGCAAGGCACATGTATGAAGTATGATGTATGAATTATGAAGAACAGTGAGCCACACTGGTTTTTATACTTCATCATTCATACGTCATCACCCATACTCTTTAGGGGTTAGTTTCTATGCTAAATGTCAGTATCGTCGGTGCTTCCGGCTATGTCGGCGGGGAGCTGCTGCGGCTGCTGCTGTGGCACCCCCAGGTGCATGTGGCCCAGGCCACCAGCGCCCGCAACGCCGGGAAGTACATCTACCAGGTACACCCCAATTTGCGCGGGCGCAGCAGCTTGCAATTCGTCCACCCCGACCGGCTGGAAGGGTGCGACCTGCTGTTTCTGGCTCTGCCCCACGGCGAGGCGGCCAAAGCGATTGAGCGCTACGCCGGGCTGGCCCCACGCCTGGTGGATTGCAGCGCCGACTTCCGGCTGCGCGATCTGGCGGCCTACAAACGCTGGTACAAAGACGACCACGCCGCGCCCACATGGCTGGAGCGCTTCGTCTATGGGCTGCCCGAGGTGAGCCGGGAGCAGCTGCGGGGCGCGAGCTATGCCAGCGGCGTGGGCTGCAACGCCACCGCCACCAATCTGGCTCTGCTGCCGCTGGTGCGGGCCGGGCTGGTGGATGAGACGAAGCCGGTGCTGGTGGAAGTTAAGGTCGGCTCTTCCGAAGGCGGGGCCGAGGCTAGCGAGAGCAGCCACCACCCGGAACGGGCCGGGGCGGTGCGCTCGTTTGCGCCGGTGGGCCACCGTCACACCGCCGAAGTTGAGCTTATCACCGGACTGCGCAATGTTCACATGTCGGTCACTTCGGTGGAACTGGTGCGGGGTGCATTGGCAACCGCCCAGGTCTTCGCCGCCCGCCCGGTGGCCGAAAAAGACCTCTGGCAGGCCTACCGCGCCTTTGCCAAAGAGCAGCCCTTTGTGCGGCTGGTGAAGGAGCGCCAGGGCATCTACCGCTACCCTGAGCCAAAAATCCTGGCAGGCAGCAACTACGCCGACATCGGCTTCGCCCTCGACGAGTCCACTGGGCGCATCGTCAGCATCTGCGCCCTCGACAACCTGATGAAGGGCGCAGCGGGCAGCGCGGTGCAGTGCATGAACCTGATGTGCGGCTTCGCGGAAACAGCCGGGCTAGAGTTTCCGGGGCTGCATCCGGTGTGATTGCAGATGCCTGGCGGCTGACCGGAGACCCTTCGATGCCTCAGGGCAGGCGGGAGACCGAAGACCGGGGCGATGGGCGATGGGCGATGGGCCAGCGCAACCACCGCAACGGCGGTGACGAGCCAATGCAATCAGTGCTGTAGGGGCGCGAACCCACGGCACGCGAAAGGAACAGCTATGATTGGCGCCATTGCCGGTGATGTTATTGGCTCGGTGTATGAACACAAAAAGCGGTGGATGGGTGAGCGCAATCCTGACTTTGAGCCGCTGTTCGCGCCGAACAGCCGCTTTACCGACGACACGGTGCTAACGCTGGCCGTAGCCGAGCATCTGCTGCATGGCGATGACCTGGCGGAATTGTTTAAGATCGCTTTTCACCGCTATCCCACCGCTGGCTTTGGCTCACGCTTTCGTGCCTGGGCGAAGGATGAAGCTGAGGACTCATACGGCAGTTGGGGCAACGGTGCGGCCATGCGCGTCAGCCCGGTGGCTTACACCAACCCCACGCTAGCCGAGGTGCTGCACCATGCAAAGCGCACCGCCATTGTGACTCATTCTCACCCCGAGGGCGTCAAAGGTGCGTTGGCGATTGCCGCCGCCACGTTTCTGGCTCGCACGGGCAGCAGCAAAGGTGCGATTGCGGCCCACATCGAGCGTACCTACGCATACGACTTGAATACGACAATTGACGAAATTCGCCCCAGCTATGAGTTCGACTCGTCGGCCCAGGGCACCGTGCCCCAGGCCATCATCGCCTTTCTTGACTCAAACGACTACGAAAGCGCCGTGCGCCTGGCCGTTTCGCTGGGCGGCGACGCCGACACCCTGGCGTGCATGGCAGGCAGCATTGCCGAAGCGTTCTACGGCGGCGTTCCACCAGCGATTCGCCAGCAGGCCCTGGAGCGCCTTGATGATTCGATGCTGGAAATCATCGCTGCGTTTGAGGAGCGGTTTCACGAGGCATGGCCACAAACTGAACGCTGATTGTCTGTTAACAACGTTTCTTGCATTGCATATCATTGTCACCGCGAACCTGTTCATTTCTTCGGGGCAGGCTCCGTGAGGGGTGTTCACCGCATCACTGTGCAGATTCCTCCCTACGGTCGGAATGACAGCGAGCGACGTTGTGAACAACGAGCTTTTTCACAAACAATCTAATCTGTGTAATCTGCGTAATCTGCGGATAAAACAATATGCCCACCATCACCCTCCACCACGCCACCGCCGCCAGCCTGCCCGCGATTGTGGCACTCATCCACACCGCCTTCGAGGAGTATCGCGGCGCGGTTGAGCCACCGCTCAGCGCCCACAGCGAAACGGTGGAACATCTACAGGAATTGCTGAACCAGGGCGGGATGTTTTTCGAGGCTCGCCAGGGCGACGTGCTGGTGGGCTGCGTCTTCTGCCAGCAGCGCGACGACGCCATGTACCTGGGGCGGCTGGCGGTGCTGCCCGCCCTTCGCGGCGCAGGCATTGGCCAGCGGCTCATCGCCGCCGTCGAGGAGCAGGCGCGGGTGCAGGGCGCGACTCGCATCCAGCTGGGCACGCGGCTGGCCCACAGCGCCAACCAGGCCTACTACCAGCGCCTTGGCTTCCGCATTGTTGACTATCGCTCGCACCCCGGCTACACAGAACCGACCTTTGTCTGGATGGAGAAAACCCTATGATTGTGATTAAAGTTGGCGGCAGCGCCGGAATAGACTACGACGCCCTATGTGATGACCTGGCCGAACTCTGGCACAAGGGCCAACGCTCCGTGCTGGTGCATGGCGGCTCGGACGAAACCAACAAACTGGCCCAGGCCCTCGGTCACCCGCCCCGCTTCGTCACCTCGCCCAGCGGATACACCAGCCGCTACACCGACCGCCGCACCCTGGAGATTTTCGAGATGGTCTACTGTGGCACGGCCAACAAGGGCCTGGTGGAACGCTTGCAGGGCCGGGGCGTCAACGCCGTGGGGCTGAGCGGGCTAGACGGGCGGCTGCTGCATGGCAAACGTAAAGCCAACATCCGAATCATCGAACAGGGGCGGCAAATGGTGCTACGCGACGACTGGACAGGCAGCATTGAGGGCGTGAACGAGGGGCTGCTGCAAACGCTGCTGGACGGCGGCTACATGCCGGTAGTGGCCCCGCTGGCTTGCGGCGAAAACGGCGAAGCGCTCAATGTGGACGGCGACCGGGCCGCCGCCGCCATTGCCGCCGCGCTGCGGGCCGAGACGCTGCTGCTGCTTTCCAACGTGCCGGGTCTGCTGCGCAATTTCCCCGACGAGTCGAGCTTGATTGCCCACATTCCCCAGGCCGAAATCGAGGAATACGCCGGGTTCGCCGAGGGCCGCATGAAGAAAAAGGTACTTGGGGCGCAGGAAGCACTGGCGGCAGGCGTAGGCCGGGTGGTGCTGGGCGACGCCCGCGGCGCAGGCTGCGTCAGCCGGGCGCTGGCCGGGGCAGGCACGGTGATTCAATAGCAAGAACGGAGAACCGAGAACCGTCAGGCGTGAAACGTGATGCGTGGTGCGGAACCCAGACTGCGTACTACGTACTGCGTACTGCGTACTGCGTAAGGCATACTACGTCCTGCGCTTGCCCTGAGTGAAGCCGAAGGCAACCCAGAGCCGTTGGCACTTGGCAGTTAGCAATCTGTCGTTTACGTTCGTCAGCCCATTGCAAACTGCCAACTGGTGAACTGCCAACGGCTCTGCGCCGCTGCGGCTCTGCGTTTCTGCCCGGCTTCCGTCTTCGGTCACCTTTGCACCCAGGCCGTCTCCCCGGCGGGCGGCAGTGATTCGAGCTGCGGCAGCTGGGCCAGGGCCTGTTGCAGAGCGGGCGTGGGTTGCCACGCGGCGGGATACATGGTGGGGAGCCAGGTTTGCGGCGGCGTAGCCAGGGCGGCGGCCTGTTCCGCAAGGCGCTCGGCGGCTGGCGGCGCACCATCAAAGCCTGCTAGAATAAAGCCCCACACGGCGCTGTAGCTCATCAGCCCTAGCTGTTCCAGGGTGGCCCAGGCGCATGTCTTGCGTAGCAGCCGCAAGAGTTGCAAGCCAGGCCGCCACGGCGCGGTCGAAATATCGCCGTGGGTGCTGATGAGTCCGCCAGGCGCAAGACGGGCAGGCAGCAGACTCAACACCTCACGGTAGAGTTCCACATCCTCGGCGGCGTAACAATCCACCAGATCAATAATCGCCACATCAAACCTGTTGGGCTGCTGCAAAAACAGCCGGGCGTCAGCAATGTCAATATGCAGCCGAGAGTTGTTCAGGCTGCCCTGGTGCAGGCGGGCCAGGTGCTGGCGGCACAGCTCAACCACGGCGGCGTCATACTCCACCATGGTCACATGTTCCACCCGCTGGTCGCGCAGCACCTCGCGGGCGGCCAGGCCATCGCCGCCGCCCACAATCAGCACGCGGCGCGGCGCGGGGTGCAGCAGCGTGGGCAGCAGGGCCAGCCGCTCGTGGTAGTGGGCCTCGTCCACCTCCAGCAGCTGCACATTGCCGTCGAGAAACAGGCCCAGGCCATAGCCGGGCACCTCACCCAGCAGAATGTGCTGCACCGGCGACTGCGTGGCGGCCAGCACCCGCGCCACCCCCAGCAGCACATGGCGGCCCGGCAGGGTCTGGTCGTGGTTAATGGCGTTCCAGGTTGGGGGCAAGGTAAGATTCTGCATATATTAGCCACAGAGCGCACAGAGAACCCCGAGGAAGTTACGAGTTACGAGTTACGAGTTACGAGTTGCAAGTTACTACTGTCTATGGCTAAACCTGCAAACTGCCGACTGCAAACTGGCTTTGTGCCCCTTCGTCAAGCTCAGGGCAGGCTTTTGTGCCTTTGTGAGAGTTGCCCCACAGCATCAGCCCGTGGCGCGGGCAATCACCTCTTCCACGCCCATGCCGTAGATGTGGGGCGGGGTGACATCGAGCAGAGTCAGGTACATAGCAAGCTGGCTGCGGTGGTGAATTTCGTGTTCGGCCAGCAGCAACAGCCAGCGCCAGACCTTGATCGGCGGGCCGTCGCCAAGGGGCGGGCGCATCTCTTCCAACACGCTGTCGGGCAGCTGTCGCAGCCGTTCCATTGCCGCCATGTGGCTGGCGTTACATGCCGCCAGGGTTGCTTCCAGACTCACGGGGCTGTCGGCGTCGGCCTCGTGGCCGGGGTAGATCCAGCGCCCTTCAACAACCAGCCCCACATACATCTGCTCTGCCGCCGCCAGGTGCCGAATGATGTCGCCGCAGGTAAACTCGCCCGGTTTTGGCCGCCACTCCAGCTGCTCAGGGGGAATGGTGTTGAAATAGTTGAGCGTGCGGCGGCGCACACTCTCAAAATAGCTGATAAAACTGACCACTGAGGTAATCATACAACCCAACTTTTGTAGCTCGCGCAAAGGCGCAAAGCTCGCAAAGGAAGCGCAACAAGCCTTGGTCAGCAAACCCTTTGCGAGAGACATTTCAGATTCTCTGCGTCTCTGCGCCTCTGCGTCTCTGCGTTTAGTGTGGGCGCAGCGCCCCGTTCAGCGCCCCTAGCGACTGGCGCGGCTTGCCCTCGGCATCAAAATTGGCGTCGACCAGCCAGGTCTGGAAATTGGCCTGCACCAGCGGCCATTCGTAATCTAGTAACGAGAACCAGGCCGTGTCGCGGTTGCGTCCTTTGCTCACCATGTGTTGGTAGAAAATGCCCTCAAAGGCGAAGCCCAACCGCAGCGCCGCCCGCCGCGAGCCTTCGTTCAGGGCGTTACACTTCCATTCCAACCGTCGGTAGTGCAGGCTGTTGAAAGCATGGGCCATCAAGAGGTAGAGCGCTTCGGTGCCGTGGCGGCTGTTCTGCATGGGCGGCGTCAGCCAGATGTGGCCAATCTCAATGCTGCCGTTAGCGGGGTAGATGTTGAGGTAGCTCATCATGCCCTGCACCTGCCCGCTGGCCTTGTGCCGCGCCGCAAAAAAGAGCGGATCGCTGCTTTCGGCTCGTGCGGCAAACCAGGTCGTAAAGCTGGCCAGATCAGGAAAGGGGCCATACGAAAGGTAATCCCATATCCGTTGTGCGGACTCATCGGCATGGGAAAGGGCAAACAGATCAGCAGGATGCTCAGTCGCGTCCAACGGTTCGAGCCGCACCGTTACACCGTCCAGCGACTCCCGCTTCGGCGGCAAGCTCGGCGGCAGCGGCTCCACCGCCGCGCCAGACAGGTGGCGTTCGGGCAAGCGGTTCACGGGTTTAATCCTGGTTCCAGCGCTTGCCGCAGCTGCTCCGCCGTGAGTGAATAGGCGCGGGCAAAGCCGCCAATGTAGCGGGCGTTCATCGGCACCAGCCGGTAGAGCGAAAAATCGGGGAAGTCAAACAGCATGGCTGAGTCGGGCAAGCGGGCGATGTAGCGAGACTTGCCCTGCTTGTACGCCTCACTCTCGCGGTCAAGGCGCTGCGCCTCAACCTGCGTGGTGATACGAGCCAGTTCCTGGGGATTGCCGCTGCCCGTGTCGGGCTGCATAACAAGCAGCGAGGCCCGTGGGGTGGCCTCCAGGTGGCGCGTGTGGGCCGAAAGGCGACTGACGTGAATCAGAAACGACGGGCCAGTGTCTACAACATACAGCACCATTGAAACGAAGGGCTGACCATCATCCAGCGTGCCAAGGGCGGCCTGCCGCTGGCCCCGCACGAGTGCCGCCAGTGCTGCTTGTTCTTCTGCCTGCATATCATTTGTACCGCAGAGGACGCGGAGGACACGGAGCATGTTATCTTTCGCTCTGCACCCTCGGCATCCTCCGCAGTGAAACTACTTTCAGTCTACGGCAACTCCACACTGTCCGACTCGCGGCCCGTGCGTGCATCGCGGTAGAGGAACAGGAAGCCAATCTGGCTGGGCGATGCTTGCGCCCCGCTGGCCGAACGGCTGAAGGTGTAGCGGTACGACGATTGGACGGGCACCGCAAACGAGCCGACTTCGTTGACAAACTTTGGCTGGCCTGTTTGGAAGGTGTGGAACGTGCTGCCGCAGTTGCGCCCCGCGCCGGGCGAACAATCCCACAGGCCGCTGTAGCCGGGCCGCCCACCGAAGTAGGCGTCAAAGGCCAGCAGATAAAAGTTGAAGGGCTGGCTGCTGTTCACCCCAATCGCTGCCGCTGGCACGGGCAAAATCCAGTTCTGCGAGTTAAAGTTCACGTCACTGAAGTAGAAGGGGCGGGTGGGCTGCGTGCCGTCCACCGGATTCACGTCCTTCACAAACACGGCGCTGCGCCCGTCGCGCTGGCCTTCCAAATTCAGGTCGGCATTAAACACCACATAATCATACACGCCATCGCGGTTCCCGTCCACATGCACCTCGAACTTCGCGGGAACATTGGGTGCAGCCCGGAACGGCGCATCGTAGACGGTGATGCCGAAGGCAACCACCTCGTCGGCGGTGGCTCCGGCAGGCGCGGGGGGCAGGCCAAAGCGCTGGTTCACCCCTGCATCAACGTAAGAGCGCACGCCAACTTCATTCAAGTCCACCGGCGACTGGCTACTACCCGGCAGCATGCCGGGGCTGTAGATCTGGCACACGCCATTGCGCACCAGCCAGCAGTTGATCGGGTTCAAATCCACCAGGGCAAAACTATCAACCGCGCCGTCCGTAAAGCGGGCCGGGTTTCGCAAGGTCATGCTGGTGTCGTTGACGGAAGACACAAAGACGCTGGCAGCCCGTCGCGGCAGCACCTGCCAGGGCACCCGCGCAATGTTTGGCTGACCGCCATCAATGGTAATGTAGCCATCAATCTCGAATTCGGTCAGCGTGGGGCAGGTGAGCAGGTCGGTGCAGAAGATGTCGGTGCCGCTGCCACCAAAGCGCCCGCCGTTCAGCGTCCAGTTGCGCATACCCGAGGCAGCCAGGCGCATGGTCACATCTACCACGGTGTTGCCACGGCCAGGGATGAGCACTGTGGTAG
>JALONX010000922.1 GCA_025454695.1 Chloroflexaceae bacterium | reverse complement strand
TCAGGTCACGCACGCGGGCGACGTGGGTAGCTTCGTAATCCATCAACAGGGCCAGATTTTGCACGCTAAAGGCGCGGGGGTTAGCCAGCAGCGGCGGCTCTTGCCCGGCCAGAAAATGCTCGTAGAACAGCCCCTCGCGCAAGCCCTGCCCGCTTACCACAAGTTCCGAGAAGCCGCCCTGCCGCAGCAACTGCCGCACAATCACCGCCCCGGCCAAAATCACATCGGCCCGATCCTGGTTCAGCCCCGGAACATGTTCGCGCTCACGCATGCTGCTGGAACGCAACCGCTCCACCAATTCTTCCACCGCCTCGCGAGTCAGCACATAGGCGTGCGAACGGTCAAGGGGGTAGCGCCGCCGCTTCTGATCCATGCGGGCCAGCGCCCGCACCGTGCCGCCCACGCCAACCAATCGCCCGTCTTCGGCATTGAGCCAGTGCAGCGGCTTAAAGGCCGACTCTGCGCCTTCTTCCAGGGCCTTAAAATCGCGCCGACTAATGGGATCGGAGCGCACAAAACGCTCGGTGAAGCGCACCACGCCCGCCTGGGTCGAATAGGCATGCTCCGAAAGGCGACCACGCACCGCCGTGACCTGGGTGCTGCCGCCGCCCGTGTCGAACACAAAGCCGTCGGTGATCCCAAGCGAGTTGGCCGCGCCGAGGTAGCCGTAGTAAGCCTCCTGCTGCGTATCGAGGATGCGCAATTCCAGGCCAGCAGCATCGCGCAGCAAGCCCAGAAACTCGTCGCGGTTGGTCGCTTCGCGCAGGGCGCTGGTGCCAACGGCAATCTTGCTGGTGACACCGGTGCCTTCGCAAAAGGTGTTGAACATTTTCAGGGCTTCCACCGCCCGCAGCATAGGGCGGCGCTGAAGCGTGCGGCTATCGCCTACACCTTCTGCCAGACGCACCACTTCACTTACCTCATCCACCAGCCGGAAACAGAGGCCGGGCTGATAGGCCATCACAATCAGGCGGGTGGTGTTTGAGCCGAGGTCAATAATGCCAATTTTGTGTTGCATGGATGTGTTGACTACGTGCTACGTACTTCGTCTATAGGCGGG
This sequence comes from Chloroflexaceae bacterium, assembly GCA_025454695.1. Lineage (GTDB taxonomy): Bacteria > Chloroflexota > Chloroflexia > Chloroflexales > Chloroflexaceae > JALONX01. Next base: position 3,414 of record JALONX010000922.1, on the reverse strand, counting down.
AAATAAAGAATACGGAAAAATAAAGGAAATACGTTGCTCATGCTCAGCATTATTTCCCTTACTTCATTTCCTTTAGAAGCTGTCTGAAAAGTCTCTCGCAAAGGCGCAAAGCCCACAAAGGTGTGCAGATGAACGTGTTTGCGCTAGCCCTTCGCGATCTTTGCGGCTTTGCGAGAGCCAAAAAGTACCCTTTTGAGACAGGCTCTTACAGTTTTTATCTATCAGCAATCCCATCACAATACTTGTCTGCTACAATGGGTGCGATGAACACACCTGTGATTGTGCATTGCCGAGCGGAAGCCAGCTACCCAGGTCGCCCGCTGCGGTTCACCTGGAACGACGAGACTCACATGGTGGAGGCGGTGCTGCGCGAATGGCGCGAACCGGCGGCCCACTGTTTTCTGCTGGCCTGCGGCGGGGGCGTGGCCGAACTGGCCTACATGCCCGCCGAAGAGCTGTGGGTGCTGCGGCAGTTCAGCCCGATTCCCTGATTTTGGATTTTGGATTTACGCATTACGTTTCACGTTTCATTCAGCCTTCAGCCTTCAGCCTTTAGCCTTCGCATCGTTCAGCACGCCGCCTACGTGATGCACCACCGTTTCCAGATCTTCGTAGCTGATGACCAGGGGCGGCAGCAGGCGCAGCACGTTTGGCCCGGCGGGCAGGGCCAGCACGCCCCGTTCCAGCAGTGCGCCCAGATAGGGCTGCACCCGTTGGCGCAGCTCAATGCCCACCAGCAGGCCCGCCCCGCGCACCTCGCGAATCAACGGAGCCTTGAGCGCCCGCAGCCGTTCCAGCAGCCATGCGCCTTTTTCGGCGGCCTGGCGCGGCAGTTCTTCTGTTTGCATGGCGCGAAGGGCGGCCAGCGCAGCGGCACACACCAGTGGCCCTCCACCAAAAGTGGTGCCGTGCGTGGCTGGCGGTAGCGGGCCATGCCGTTCGTGCAGAGCTACCGCACCCATCGGTAGCCCGGCTATGCTCTATTGCAAATAACTTGCCAGTGCGCCCGAAGCCCGTCTGCACCTCGTCTACCAGCAGCAGCGCCCCCGACTCATCGCAGATGCGCCGCACCAGGGCCAGGTAGCCGGGGCTGGCCGGGCGCACGCCGCCCTCGCCTTGCACCGGTTCAAGCAGCACGGCGGCGGTGTCGCTGTTGACGGCTTCGCCCAGGGCCTCTACATCGTCAAACGGCACATGTTGAAAATCGGGCACCAGCGGCGCGAATGGCTCGCGGTACTTTGGTTCCCAGGTGGCGCTGAGTGCGCCCATGGTGCGCCCGTGAAAGCCCCGCATGGCGGCGACGATGCGGGTGCGCCCGGTGAGCAGGCGGGCAAACTTGAGGCTGGCTTCCACCGCTTCGGCCCCGCTGTTACATAAAAACACACGAGCCGGAAACGGCAGCGCCGCTGTGAGGGCTGAAAGGTAAGCCGCCCGCTGGTCGTTGTGGAAAATTTCGGGGCAACTGATGAGGCTGCTAGCCTGCTGCTGAATCGCTGCGACGATGGCGGGATGGCTATGGCCGAGGTTGGCCGCGCCCTGGCCACCCACGCAGTCGAGAAACATGCGCCCGTCGGCGTCCCACAGGCGCGCACCCTCGCCGCGCACAATCGCTACGGGCCGCTTGGGGTAAAGGCCAGCTTCCAGGGCCGCCTCGGTTGCAATAATTGTTGAACTGTCCATAGGTTTGTTGCCACAAAGGACTTTTGCCACAGAGGCACAGAGGGCACAGAGCCGGACAGACGCTGTCAAGCTTTGCAGATAAACACGAATTGCCGTTTTGAAAGACTGTTAGTGCGGTGGTCTCGCGCCCACATTATCGCAGTTTGCAAATACGTTGAGCTAATCAGCTAGAACGTTACGGCGTTGCAATGCTGATCTAATCTGCAATCAGTCAATCTACAATCTGCTAGAGTGCGGTTGCCGCGAGAATTATAGCATAACCGACCGTGGAAAAACACGAAGCGGGCAGGTTTGTGGCCTGCCCGCTCCGCTGGAAGGAGGGAGAAGAGATGCTCACGACGGTTCGCTGTCCCCGCTTAGCTTGCCGTGTTTGCATCTACAGTATAGCAACATATGCCCAACATAGTGTGAAGGGAAGCTAAGTGTAGGATGAGAGGAAGCTTAAGGCATTTTTGGATTTGAAAGAACCGAGAACCAAGAACCAAGAACCGAACACCTAGAACAAGGAACCGAATACCAGGAATCAAACGCACACCAATGCAACAACAATAAATACCCAGCGATCAACGATGACGCAATGGCGTAGGGGCACAGTCTCAGCCCCGCCCGCGATGCAATAGCGATGAATTTGGAGTTACGCAGCACGCAGTACGCAGTACGCAGTCACCAATGCAGCCCTTCACGTTGAGGCAACATCCTGAGTCTCGGCGGGCTTGCGCTGGGGCGCGGGCAGCACCAGCAGCCAGTGTTCCAGCACGCCGCAGACGGCCAGCACCGCCAGCAGGGCCACACCCACGGCCTTTTCGCTTTCCAGCGCCCCGGCCCACATCCACAGCCACATGGCCAGCAGGCTAAACGCGGCCACCGTGGGCAGAAACAGGGCGTTAAAAGGCCGCTGCCGCCAGAAGCTGCCCAGGTAGTGCAAGTGGTCGGGCAGCCAATCTATGGTGAGGGTGCGCACACCGAGGAAAACGTTGAGTTTGGCGCTATGCAGCAAGGCCCAGAGCAGCACAAAGGTCAGCGGGCCAAACACATTCAGCGCATCCAGGTGCAGCCGCCAGAGCAGAATCACCTCAAACGCCACCGCCAGCTCGTGGTAGAGGTGGGTGGAACAGGCGATGCTGAAGCGCATCCAGCCACGGGCCGTGGGCGGGCAGGGCCGTCGCCAGGGGCCGGTGAGCACGCCGCTGTAGAAGGCCAGCTCGTGCCAGGCCCAGATAACCAGGCCAGCGGCAAAGGCCCGGTAGCAACCGCCAATGCTTAAGTCGTCGCGCACCAGCCAGAGCTGCCAGTGGGCCAGGGCTAGCGGCCCCAGCGAGGCAACCAGGGCAACGCGGCCATACAACGGCCCGCGCCGGTTCACCACCAGCAGACCCCAGGTGAGCAGGCCCCAGAGCAGCAGCGCTACCAGCACCGGGTAGAGATAGAGATCAAGCCAACTAAGCGGTTGTTGGTACATGGTGGAGTTACGAATGACGAGTTACGAGTTACGAGTTACGAGTTACGAGTTACGAGTTACGAGTTACGAGTTATGAGTTATGAGTTATGAGTTATGAGTTATGAGTTATGAGTTACGGGTTTCGAGTTGCGAGTTGCGAGTTGTGATTTTTGCATATAAGTACAAATGGATGGTAGCACGTCCATCAGCCGCTGTCAATCAAGAATACTCAACTGAGATGGCATAGATAGTCCGGGCAGGAGCAAAATCGGTGTCATCGGTAATGACACGAGTTA
>JALONX010000175.1 GCA_025454695.1 Chloroflexaceae bacterium | reverse complement strand
CGCCACCCCGGCGCGGTGGTGGTTTCCTACGTCAACACCACGGCAGAAGTGAAGGCCGAAAGCGACTATTGCTGCACCTCTGGCAACGCCGAGCGGGTGATTCGGGCGATTCCCGAAGATAAAGACATCCTGTTTCTGCCCGACATGTTTTTGGGCACCTACCTGCGCAACCAGACCGGGCGCAACATGCAGATCTGGGCTGGCGAATGCCACGTGCATGCCGCCATCAAGCCCGCTATGGTCGAGGAGATGCGGGCGCAGCACCCCAACGCCGATTTCCTGATTCACCCCGAGTGCGGCTGCGTCAGCTCTACACTGCACTACCTGGCCAAGGGCCGTATTAGCGCCGAGAATACCCACATTCTCTCTACCGAGGGCATGATCAACCACGCCAACAAGAGCCAGCGCAGCCAGTTTGTGGTGGCCACCGAGATTGGCGTGTTGCACCGCATGCAGAAGGCCAACCCCGACAAGGAGTTTCTGCCCATCCACGAGTCGATCTCCTGCCGCTACATGAAGATGATCACGCTGGAAAAGCTGCTCTACACCATGCAGGAAAACCAGTATGTGGTAGACGTGCCCACCGACCTGGCGGATCGCGCCCGCCTGGCGATTGAGCGCATGATTGCGCTGTAGAATACCACAAGGTGAAGATTAGGGGTTAGGGGTTAGGGGTTAACAACATTTCAACGCAGTATCACGCGAGAGTATGGGTATACGTTAGAGGTTAGGGTTTAACAACATTATAACTTCCTGACTGATAGCGCAACTAACCCTTAATCCTTAACCCCTAACCCTTAACCGTTACGGAGAAACAATGGACTCTCTTAATACATCCCGCTACGCTCTGCCCGCCCTGCCTGCCACCGTGCAGCGCTACACCACGCCGGTGCTGGTGATTGGCGGCGGCGCGGCGGGTCTGGCGGCGGCCCTGCGGGCGGCAGAAAAAGTTGAAGTGACGCTGCTGGTGCGGGGCAAACTGCGCGAGAGCAATTCGGCCTGGGCGCAAGGGGGCATTGCCGCCGCCCTCAACAGCACCGACTCGCCCCGCTTTCATGTAGATGACACCCTGGTCGCCGGGGCCGGACTGTCCGATCCCCTGGCGGTTGAGGCGCTGGCCTTTGAGGCCCCCGGCCTGATGCAGGAGATGGCGGCCCTGGGCGTGCCCTTTGAGCGTGAGGACGCCGACCATTTCGCACTGGGGTTGGAAGGCGGTCACTCGCAGCGGCGCATTCTGCATGTGGGCGACACCACGGGCTGGGCAATCACCAGTGTGCTGATGGAACGGACGCTGGCTCACCCGCGCATTCAGCTGCTGGAAGGTATGCAGGCGGTGGATGTGCTGGGCGATGGCGTGTGTGAGGGCGTGCTGGCCCTGGACGACGCGGGCACGTGGCACGAGTTTCGCGCCGGGGCCACCATTCTGGCTACGGGCGGGGCCGGGGCGCTCTACGGCCTCACCAGCAACCAGCCAGTGGCCCTGGGTGAAGGCATTGCGATGGCTTTCCGGGCCGGGGCCGAAGTGGCCGATATGGAGTTTGTGCAGTTTCACCCCACCGTGATGCGGCGGCGCGACGGCTGCGGCTTTCTGATTAGCGAGGCGGCCCGGGGCGAAGGCGGCCTGCTGTTTGACATCCACGGCGAGCGTTTTATGCCCGCCTTCGATGGGCGGGCCGAACTGGCCCCCCGCGACGTGGTGACGCGGGGCATCTATGCCGCCATGCAGCGCAGCGGGGCCAACCATGTGCTGCTCGACCTGACGCACCTGTCGCGGGAATATCTGGAGCGGCGCTTCCCGACCATCTACAGCACCTGCCGAGCCGAAGGGCTTGACCCGGCGACGCAACGTATCCCGGTGGCTCCCGCCTCCCACTACCTGATGGGCGGAGTCCGCACCGATCTGGACGGCGCAACCAGCCTGCCCGGGCTGTATGCAGCGGGCGAGTGTGCCTGCACCGGCGTGCATGGGGCCAACCGCCTGGCCAGCAACTCGCTGCTGGAATGCCTGGTCTTCGGACGGCGGGCGGGCGCAGCGGCAGTCAGCAGTCAGCAGTTGGCAGTTGGCAGCCAGCAGTCAGCAGTTGGCAGTTGGCAGTTGGCAGTTGGCAGCCAGCAGTTGGCAGCCAGCAGTTGGCAGTTCAACCGCAAACCGCAAACCGCAAACTGCCAACCGGAATCAGATTGGCGCACAGAGCTGGCCGCAATCATGCGGGCCTATGCCGGGCCGCTCCGCACGGGCGATGGACTCAAGACTGCGCTGACGGAAATTGAGCATTTGGAATTGAGAATTGAGAAAGCATATTCTGATAGTTCTATTTCTCAACTCTCAACTCTCAACTCTCAATTCATCACCTGTACCAACGCCCTGCTGGCGGCCCGCCTCATCGTCACCGGGGCGCTGCTGCGCGAGGAGAGCCGGGGCGGCCACTTCCGGGCCGATTTCCCCGCTACCCGCGAGGAGTTCCAGGTTCACATGGTGCAGACGCGGGGGCAGGCGCCGCGCATGGTTGAAACGGTTGCAATTGCAGATTGCAGATTGGAGATTGCAGATTGGCAAAACCCCATGTGAAACGCATAGTATAGTACGGGGAATAAAGATATGGAACTTTCTGCGAACGTCATCCGCGAGGTGGTGGAACGGGCGCTGCGTGAAGATATTGGCACGGGCGACCTGACCACACTGGCGGTCATCCCCGCCTCGGCCCAGGCCAGTGGGCTGATTGTGATGAAGGAGCCGGGCGTGGTGGCGGGCCTGCCGGTGCTGGCCGCCGTTTTTGCGGCGGTAGACCCGACGCTGGCGGTGCATGTGCAGGTGGCCGAGGGCAGCCATGTGGAAAAGGGCACGGTCGTCGCCGAGATTGTGGGCAGCGCCCGCAGCCTGCTCACGGGCGAGCGGGTGGCGCTGAACCTGCTGCAACGCATGTGTGGCATCGCCACGCTCACGGCCCGCTACGTGGAGGCGGTGCGGGGCACCAAGGCCCGCATTCTCGACACCCGCAAAACCACGCCCGGCCTGCGGGCGCTGGAAAAATATGCCGTGCGCATGGGCGGCGGCACCAACCATCGTTTCGCGCTCTACGACGGCGTGATGCTGAAGGACAACCACCTGGAACTGCTGGCGGCCCACGGCATCTCCGCTGCGGAGGCGCTGCGGCAGGCGAAGGCGGCGGTGGGGCCAATGGTGCGCGTTGAGATCGAGGTTGAAACGGTGGCGGCGGCAGCGGCGGTGGCAGCAGCCGGGGCTGACATGATTTTGCTCGACAACATGCCCCCGGCTCAGCTGCGCGAAGCTGTGCAGGCTGTGGCCGGGCGGGCGCTGCTGGAAGCCTCTGGCGGCATTACCCTGGACACGGTGCGGGCGGTGGCCGAAAGCGGGGTGGATTTTATCTCCGTTGGTGCGCTTACCCACTCAGCCCGTGCGCTTGACATAAGCCTGGATGTGCGGGTAAATTAAGTCAAGAACCAAGAACCAAGAACCAAGAACCGGATGCGAGGCGAACGTTGTGTTCGCCTTCATCCTTCATCCTTGCGCCTTCATCCTTGCGCCTTCATCCTTCATCCATCCAACGCCCTGGTCACGCTGGTGTGAGGCAGTTCGTGGGCGCATTGGCGCAGGGCCAGCAGCTGGTGATCGAGACTCTGGCGCAAGTGCTCGTCGCGGGCCAGCAGTTGCTGGGCGATCTGGTCGGCCACTTCGGCTTCGATGCGCTGCACGTCGTCCACCAGCCGTTGCAGCTGGGGCAGGTCGCCATAGGCCTGGGTAATCGTCGCCACGCGGTAGGCGTTGTCCATCACCTCGCGCAATTCATGCAGAAAATCCCGCAGCCAGTCGCTCAAATCGGTGTGGGTGGGCAGCCGTTCGTAGACCGAGAGCAGCCGGGCCTGGGTTGCCGCCAGGGCCGCCAGTGACTCACTGCGGGCAACCTCCTGGTTGGGGTAGAGGCCCGAGGGGTAGCCCCGCAGAATGCCGTCGCGCTCGTGGGCGACGCGGCTGTTGGAACGGAGCAGCAGCAGCACCGCCCCGCCCGCAATGATGATCACGATAGCGATCTGGATCAGCAAGACGATGGGATCGTTCACCACGGCACGCCCCCGATAGACCAGGTTCTGAAAGAATGTACAGGATTGAGCACTCGCAACGCGACCTTTGTGCGAAAACGGTCAAGCTGTTCGCCTCGTTTAAAATCACACGTTATGAAAAAAGACTTACCAGCGTGTGGTAGATGTTGACGTAGAAATTGCCCTCGATACGGCGGAAAATCTCAAACGGCTGGCCAGGGTCGCCAAAAAAGGGCCGCAACGTCCAGGCCAGTTGCGTTCCCACAAAGCCGTAGAGTACCACCCAGATATAGAGCAAGTTCATATTCACCGGCGGGTTGGCGGCGGGCGTTGGCTTTGCTGGCGCTTTGGGCGTCGCCTGGCTGGTGGTCGCCTCGGCTGGTGCTTCTGGCGGGGCAGCCGGTTTGGGCGCAGCCGTGGCGCTGCTCAGCAATTCGTTCATGTTGCGCATGCCATCCAACAGAAAGCCCAGGCCAATAAAGCCTGTCAGGGTGAGAATGGCGACGTTGAGGGTTTTGTAAAAGTCGTAATCGGGCGCGGTGAGCAGAAAGAAGAGGCTGATCGGGGCGAAGGCCAGCGTGAGTACCGCCGTGACGGTGATGGCCGTGAGCACCAGGGCCAGGGCCTGCCGCACCGAGAGGCGCGCACCAAACACCAGGTTGAAGTAGTAGAGCGTGGGCAGACAGATGGCCAGCGTCAACAAAAAAAGCAGCGGCAGCTTGATGGCCGAGGCCAGGGCTTGCAACCAGCCGTTGGAAAGGCCGAGTGTGAGTCCGTAGCAGAAGAGCGCAATCATTGAGCTGGACAGCATCTGGCCGATCAGTTCGTTGATGCGGTACTCGTTGCGTATCTGCTGCCAGACAACCTCACGTTCGCGTAGCAGCCGTTCAATCACCAGCAAGGGGTGGCTTGCGCTAGTTGGCGGGTTTGATGCAAGCGTGGACGTGGTTTCCATGTGCCTTCTCCGAAGTTGATAAGCTTGTATGTTGCCACAGAGGTTTTTTGTAATGCGTGAAACGTGAAGCGTACTGCGTGCTGCATGAAACGTGAAGCGTCACTCAGACTACTGCTCCGCACGTTCGGTCAATCTGCAATCTGTAATCTACAATCTGCAATCGTCACTCAGACTACTGCTCCGCACATTCGGTCAATCGTCAATCTCCAATCGCTTATCGCATTTACGCCCAGGTTGGCCGCCAGCGGCCCAGGCGGCGGCTCAGGTGCAGCAGCGCCACCACCAGGCAGAGCATGCATGCAGACACCGCGACTGTTTGGAGCATGGGCTGGCTGTATTGGCGAGCCGGGGCTACGGCATTTCGATCCAGGTAGATGGCGTTGGCGGTGCGCAGTTCTACCACGGGCGTGCTGCCAGCCTGGTCGGGTTCGCCTGGCAGCCAGCGCCGGTACACCGTGAGCGAGACCAGTTGGCCTGGTTGCAGTTCCCCCCGCAGCCGTTCCAGATCAAGCAGCTTCACCAGGTCAGAATTGATCACAAACGCAGCGCGATATTCACGGAGTTCAAGCAGCACATCGTCGCAACATGCGGTGTCGAGCCGGGCCAGGGTGCCGCTGATCTCAGCCACATTCGCGGCACTGACGGGTGGGGCCATCTCCTGGGCCATCCAGCCGCTCAGCAGGCCCACCAGAGCGATGCATGCGGCCACCTCGGCCCGTAGCAGCCGGTTGAACCAGAACCAGAAGCCCCGCCGTCGGGGGGTGCAGTAGGCCAGGGCGAACGAGCGTCCGACCTCCTGGTGCGTGCCAAGTTCCTCGATCACCTCGGCCTGAAGGTCGGCATCGCCAGGGCTGCGGCCCTGCTCGGCGGCCCAATCTTCCAGGTGGGCGTAGAGTTCAGCTTCAATGGCGCGGCGCTGGGCGGGGGTCAGATCGTAGAGGTGGCGCAGCACCCGGCGCACGTAGGTCGCGAAAGGTTGGGCGTTCATAGATTGGTAAGAACCGAGAACCGAGAACCGAGAACCGAATTGTAATGCGTACTACGTAATGCGTACTACGTAACTGGACATTGCTGACCGACAATTATTTTGGATACTTTGTGCCTTTGTGAGAGCTTTTCAAACAGTCTCTCCAATATCACGCTGCTGCTTTGCGTCGCGCCCTCTGCGTCGTTTGCCAGATTGCCCAGCCTGCCAGCCCGGCCATGGTGGCCAGGTGGCTGCACAGCAAGAGCAGGAGGCTGGCACCCAGCGCGGCGTGCAACGGGTGCGGGTAGGCAATGGTGGTTGCGCTCAGACCAAGGACGAGCAGCCAGGCGCTCCCCGTAGTCAGCATGCCAAGAGCGAGGGGCCACGGCATACCTGTGCGAGGGGCCACGCCTCCCACAACGAGCATCCAGCCCCCCAGGGTGGCGATGAGTCCCATAAACACCGGACTTACCCAGCCGGGCAGGGTGGGAATGACCAGCGACAGCAGCGGCCCCAACCAGAGCGGCGTGGCCCCCACCACAGCCAGTATCACGGCTGTCCGGCTAGCGCGGGGGGCCGCACTGCGCTGCATGGCATAGAATGCGGGCACCATGGGCAGCACCAGAAGCAGTGCTACCACCAGGAAAAATTCGCTGCGATCTTCATTGCCCGCCAGCGCCACAGTGGCACCCAGGCTGGCAATGCTCAGCAGCGCAGCACCAGCGATAACCCACAGACTGGTTTTGTGTGTCGTCATTGTTTCCCAGCTTCTCATTGCAGATTGTAGATTGGCTGTTGCTCGCAGGGCGGCGCGCAGCGCTATTGCAGATTGGAGGTGTAAAGCGCAGTTGCTCCGCGCTAATCTCCTAATGTCTAATCTTTAATCTCTAATCTCTATCCTCAGCCCGACAGCACCCCATTGACCGCCGCCGTGAACTGCTGCCATGCGGCCTTGCGCTCGGGCAGGGCGGCGCGGCCTGCGGCGCTCAGGCGGTAGTAGCGGCGGTCGGCTCCATCGTCGCGGCGCTGCCAGTAGCCCTCAATCAGCCCGGCCTGTTCCAGGCGGTGCAGCGCCGGGTAGAGCGAGCCTTCTTTGAGCTGCAAGGCCGCGCCGCTGCGTTCGCGCACCTCTTTCACCATCTGGTAGCCATACATCGGCTCTGTTTCCAGCAGCACCAGCAGCATCAAGTCCAGGCTGCCCTTCAGCATCTCACGCTGCGACGGGTTCATGCACGTACCTAGTTCTCTATGTACCTTGTATTTCTATGTACGTGAGTATAGTGGAGGATGGGCGGGTTGTCAAGAGGGGATTTGATGTGCATTACACTTCGGCACACTTCTTGCGTTGCGGTAGTGTAAAACGTGCAAGAAGCAACGCAGCCACTGCCGGAGGCAAGCATGATTGACGGAAACCGGGTCATCCACGAGGAGAACCGAACGGTTCGGGCCGACACGAACACGACGGAACCAGAGGAACAGACAACATCAACCGTGGTGGAGGAGGTGACGCGGGTTGTGCCCAACCCCCGCGAGCTACGCCGCCGCCGCATGATTCGCGTGCAGAAGGCGATCTATGCAGTTGCCAACATCATCGCGGTGATGCTGTTTATCCGCATTTTGTTGCGGGGGCTGGGCGCAAACCCCGACAACGGCTTTGCTCAGTTCTACTACACCTTGAGCTACCCCATCTTCGCGCCCTTCGCCAACATTCTCGGGCCAGAGCCGCCCTATGGCGTGCCGGTGCTTGAAGGTTCTAGTGTTGTCGCCATTATTATCTACTACCTGTTTGCCTGGATTATCGCCCGCCTGATCTCGATCTTCTTTGCGCTGCCCCAGCCCACTGGCGAAGGTTCGGAAGAGCCGGAACCACCCCGGAGTAGCACATAGCCATCCCAGAGTAGCACATAGCCACAGAGAACACAGAGGGCACAGAGGTTTTTGTAATACGTGATGCGTAATCCGTAATGTGTGATGTAAATTGTATATTCAATGCTAATTATGCATTACGCATTATGAAACCGGTTCTCGGTTCTCGGTTCCTGGTTCTTCTCCGTGCCCTCTGTGTCCTCTGTGGCAAACCAAGGTCAGGCCCGTAGCTCCAGGTGGCGCAGGCGGGCGGCCTGGAGGCGGCTCTGGTTGATGCTGACACCGCTGCCGACGGCGCTGGGCACGCTCAAGGTCGAGTCGTCGTTCAGTACAAAATCGGGCGCGGCCACATCCTCACGGTAGTAGCGATCCGAGGCCGAGATGTCGCCGGGAAGCGTGAAGTTGGGCAGCGTGGCCAGCGCCACATTTGCCGCCCGGCCCACATTCGTTTCCAGCATGCCGCCACACCAGACCGGAATGCCCCGTTCGGCGCAGAGGTCGTGAATCTGCTTTGCCGCTGTGAGTCCACCAACCCGGCCCACTTTGATGTTGATCACCTTGCAGGCATGCACATCCAGCGCCCAGCGGGCATGTTCGGGAGAGTGAATACTTTCGTCCAGGCAGATCGGCGTTTGCAACTGGGCCTGGAGTTTGGCGTGGTCTACAAAATCTTCGTGGTGCAGGGGCTGTTCAATCAGCAGCAGGTTCAGGTCATCCATCGCCTTGAAGATTGGCGCATGTTCCAGCGTGTAGGCCGAGTTCGCATCCACCTGCAACAGCAGGTCGGGCCAGCGTTCGCGTACCGCCCGCACCACCTGCACATCCCAGCCGGGCTTAATTTTGAGCTTGACCCGCCCGTACCCGTCGCTCAGGTAGCTTTCCACCCGGCTCAGCAGCTCCGGCAGCGTCGGCTCAATGCCCACACTGACACCCACCGCCACCCGCTGCTTTTCCCCGCCAATCAGCGTCGCCAGCGACAGGCCCTGGGCCTGGGCCAGAATATCCCAGAAGGCCGCCTCAACCGAGGCGCGGGCCATGGCGTGGCCCCGCACCCGCCCAAAACGGGCCACCAGGTCGGCGGGCGAGTCGAGGTTCTGGCCCAGCAGCTGCGGCACCAGAAATTCGCTGATGACATGCCAGGCGGTGCCGATGGTTTCATACGAATACCAGGGGCCGCTGCCCGCCACACACTCGCCCCAGCCCACCAGCCCTTCAGCGTGCAGCTCCACCAGAATGCAGGGCCGGTTGTATTCGCGCCCGAAGCTGGTTTCAAAGGGCGTTACCAGGGGCAGTTCCACATGGTGCAGGGCAATGGCGTCAATCTTCATGCTGGTCTCCAGTTCTGTTCAAGCAGGTAGCGGCTCCCAAACCTGATGAGCCTGACAACGAAGTTTTCTTGTCTCAATGACGCCTCCTGAATCCCCCCTAGCCCCCCTTCATAAGGGGGGGACGCGGCTCTGGGATGCGGAAAGCCCCCCTTACCAAGGGAGGGGTGGGGGGATTCAGATGAATCAACAAAACACTGGATGATTTTCTTTACAGACCACTGATGAGTCTTTACAAAATAAAGCGGACATCTCTGGGGCAACACGCTTGAGCGT
>JALONX010000174.1 GCA_025454695.1 Chloroflexaceae bacterium | reverse complement strand
CATCGAGAAACTGGCCCGACGGCCCGACAAACGGGCGACCCTGTCGGTCTTCGTGAAAGCCCGGCCCTTCGCCAATGAACATGATTTTGGCATCCGGCGGGCCTTCGCCCGGCACAGCCCTGGTGCGCCCCTGGTGCAGGCCACAGAGCGTGCAGCCCCGTACCTGCTGTGCAATTAACTGTAATTCTTCTATTGCCACGTCTTACGTTGCTCCGTAAGCTCACGTTATTTCCATATCTTGTAAACATTATACCCCATGCTTCACTGCTTTCACAAGGAGAAATGGGTGGCAAAGTAATACGTGCTGCGTAATCCGTAATCCGTAATCTGTAATCCGTAATGCGTAAAACGTGAAGTTTGCTGCGTGCTGCGTAAAACGTGAAACGTGAAACGTGAAACGTGCAATAAAACTGCTCACGTTTCACGTTTCACGTTTCGGAGTAGCGGGATCTGTTCAGCAAAATCCAAAATCTATTAACGACGGTTCAGATCCTGTCGATCAAGGTAGCCCACCTGGTCGGCGTATTCCAGTACCCACTTGGCCTGGCTCACCAGCTCCTGCAAGCTCTCATCGGGCAAAATGCGGGTTGTGAGTCCAATGCCAACCAGGGCTACCACCCCACACAACAACGCCAGCTCCACCGACCCGAGGAAGGCGCAAACAACCGGCCCAACAATGGCGAATGAACGTGCGGCGAATGAAAAAAGTTGGTGCAGCATACTGTTCCTCAACAAAAAAGAATAACCAGTCAAGACACGTATTGCTGATTGGGATGCGGGCGGAGGTGTTATTTCGTGTTCTATTCCAGATACCGTGGCTAGCGGGGCGAGGTTACGTGGGGGATTGACGATTGACGATTAACGATTGACGTTGCCCGTAAGGGCGGCGCGAAGCGCTTTTGACGATTGACGATTGACGATTAGCTGACCGAAGACCGAAGACCGGAGGCCGAGGCCAGATGATTGACGATTGACCCTTCGACAAGCGGTTCGTGAGCTTGTCGAACGGCAGGGCAGGCGATTGACGATTGAACCAGGTCACAAGTTACGAATTACGAGTTACGAATTACGAGTTATGAGTTATGAGTTATGAGTTAGCGGATTGGGCTACGCTCCTCGCTCCTCGCTCCTCGCTCCTCGCTCTTCGTTCCTCGTTCCTCGTTCCTCGTTCCTCGCTCCTCGTTCAAATCCACCGTCTGGCACAGCCCCTGCTATTCCCGCTTTGTAATACATGAATACTGCTTCGTGCGAAGACTCAGATCATATCTGAAATATCGCTCGTTCTGGCGCTCAACACGCACCGTTCCACGACACAACAAACCTCTGCAACACCTTTGCGCCTTTGCGCCTTTGCGAGAGCTATGCGGGAAGCAGGGAAAGGCCGATGCCTGTGACATTTATCGAACCGCTGGCGTTGCTGGCGCTGGTGCTGATACCGCTGCTAGTGCTGGGCACAGTGCTGGCCCAACCTGCTCCCGCCCGCCGCCAATGGCCGCTCTGGGTACGTCTAACCTTGCGCGGAGTTATCTTTACGCTACTGGTGCTAGCCCTGGCCGGGCCACAGTTGCGCCAGCCGAGCGAGCAACTCACGGTGGTGTTTCTGGTCGATCAGAGCGACTCAATCACGGCGGAACAGCGGGAACAGGCTAACATGTATGTGCAGCAGGCCCTGGCCCGCCTGCCGGTTGATGCGCAGGCCGGGCTGGTGAGCTTTGGCGAGCGGGCGCTGGTGGAGCGCATGCCCAGCACCGCCCGCGATGTGCCAACCAGCTGGACGATGCCAGGTGGTGGCAGCACCGACATTGGCGCAGCGCTCAACCTGGGGCTAGGGCTGTTGCCCAGCGATGGGCAACGGCGGCTGGTGCTGCTAAGCGATGGCGGCGACCAGGGCGGCCAGCTTGAGCAGGCGGTTCACATGGCGGCGGCCCGGGGCATTGCCCTCGATGTCGTTTCGCTCACGCCACCGGCCCGCGCCGCCGACCCCCAGCTGCTGCGGGTGGAACTGCCCACCAATGTGCGGCATGGTCAGCGCCCCCAGGCTGTCATCCACACCGATTCACCCACAGCAACCGGGGCCAGGTTGCTCGTGCGCGATGGAGAGCGGGTGGTGGTTGATCAGCAGGTGCAGCTGGAGGCCGGGCCAGGGGTGCTTGAGGTGGAACTGCCCGAGCCGACGGCGGGCTTTCACCGCTACCGTGTGACACTGGAGACACCTGGCGATGGGCAACCCCAAAACAACCAGGCCAGCGCCTACACCGTGGTGCAGGGCACCGCCCAGCTGCTGCTGGTAGAAGGGCAGTCCGGCGAGTCCCGCCAGCTCGGCAACGCCCTCCAGGCAGCCAACTTCGCCGTCACCACAGTGACGCCGGGGGCCATGCCCACCACGATTGAGCAGCTCAGCCAATTTGATGCAACCGTGCTGGTGAATGTGCCCGTGTACGACCTGCCGCTGGAAGCGCTGGTGCAGCTCCCGGCTTATGTGCGCGAACTGGGCCACGGCCTGGCCATGGTCGGCGGCAACCGTTCGTTTGGCATGGGTGGCTACGCTCGCACGCCGCTAGAAGAGATTCTGCCAGTGACGATGGACGTGCGGCCAGAAGAACAGATGCCCGCCGTGGGCCTGGTGGTGCTGCTCGATGTTTCCAGCAGCATGAGTCTGCGCGAAGACGGCGTGCCCAAAATCGAGCTGGCCAAAGAAGGGATTGCCCGCATCGCCAGCCAGCTGCGCGACGATGACGAACTGACGATTATTCCCTTCGACAACCAGCCCCAGGGGATTGTCGGGCCGTTTCAGGGCCGCGAACGGGAACGCATTACCGAGGCCCTGGGCATGGTGGGCGTAGTGGGCAGCGGCATTCTGATGCAGGACGGACTCACGGAGGCGGCTGAGCACTTGCGCAACAGCACCCGCCCGGTGCGCCACCTGATCACGCTCAGCGACGGCGATGACACCGTGCAACAGGGCCGTTCGCTGGAACTGGTGACCGAGTTGTATGGCGAAGGCATCACCCTCACCAGCATTGCCCTGGGCAGTGGCAAGGATCTTCCGTTTATCCGTGATCTGGTGAAGGCGGGCGGCGGGCGCTTTTTCCTCACCGAACGGGCCAGTGACATTCCCACTATTCTCACCAACGAGACCCAGCTGCTGATGCGGCCCTACCTCACCGAAGGCCAGTTTGTGCCCAGCCGTGGCAATGCCAGTGGAGCCTACAACAGCACCGGCCTGACAGAGGCTTTCGCCAGCCTGCCGCCGCTGTATGGCTATGTGGCCACCACCCCCAAACAGCGGGCGCAGGTGGTGCTGGCAACGCCACGGGGCGACCCGCTGCTGGCGGTCTGGCAGCATGGCCTGGGCCACACCATGGCCTGGACGGCAGACCTGAAAAGCCAGTGGAGCCGGGATTGGGTGCGCAGCCAGGCCTTTGTGCCGCAGGTGGCCGCCCTGGTAAACTACCTGCTGCCGGAAGTCAGGGCATCGAAATTTAGCGTGGCCAGCCAGCGCCAGGGCAACGGCATTACCGTGCTGGCCCACGCCCGCAACGAGCGCGGCGAAACGCTGAGCAATCTGCATGTGGTCGGTACGCTCATCGCCAGCGACGGCAGCCGCACACCGCTCAGCCTGCATGAAGCAGCGCCAGGCTCCTACACGGCCCAGCTCGGCGCGATGCCGCCAGATGTGTATGAAGTGCAACTCACCGCCACCAACGACGGTGGCCAACCAGTGGCCGTAGCCCAGACCGGCGTGATTGTGGCCAACGACAGCGAATACCGGGGGCAGAACTACAACCTGCCATTGCTGGAAAACCTGGCCGCAAGCGGCGGCGGGCGGTTCAACCCACCGGCCACGGCCCTTTCGGAACAGCAACTAGTACGTGGCAGCACGGCTACCAACATCGGCCTGCCGCTACTCTGGGTGGCCCTGCTGCTCTGGCCGCTGGACGTGCTGCTGCGGCGCTGGGGCAGCTCATGGGTGGAATGGCTACAGGGACTGCATCGGCGCTGGCGTGCTGGCCGCCGTGCCCCTGCACCCCGCCGCAGCGAGGTGGAACTGGGGGCGTACCAGAAGATGGAGAGCAATGGGGATTGAGGCGTAGCGAGGTAGTGCGGACTTCAGTCCGCGTCACACATGCTCAGCACGGGCGACGTGGACTGAAGTCCGTGCTACCACTCCAAAATCCTCCGCGCCCTCCGCGCCCTTCAGGTGAAATTACGTCCAGCGGGTGAGAATCGCCTCCCGCTGAAACAGGCGCGTGGCCAGCACCAGGGTGAGAACGTTCAGCAGCAGCAGCAGCAGGGCCATCGCCAGCACAAAGGCAATGTTGACCTGCACCAGCCCCAGCAACTGGCTGAAGAAGAGGGCCAGGATCGGCAACACGACAACCCCGGCGATCTGCTGGGCGCTGCGGGGGTCGTTCACCCGCGATGAGATGAGCACTGCCAGCGCCACCGCTAGCAGCGCCAGCAGCGGCCCGCACAGCAGCAGCAGCAACAGCCAGGCAGGCGTGATGATCAGGCCGAAAACCTGGGGCGAAAGGGCAGCCAGGGCCACACCACCCACGTAGATCGCCCCGGCAAGCCAGGTGAGCAGCACCGCTGGCAGCAGCGCCGCCAGGCTCTTGGCGACCAGTAGTTCCCATGTGGCCAGGGGCGTCGCCAGCAGTGGCTCCAGGGTGCGCCTAGTTTTTTCGCCCACAATGCTGTAGGAGGCCAGCACACTGGGAATAAACAGCGGCATCATCAGAAAGAGCAGCCCGAACTGCCGCCCCACCACCACCTGACCCAGTTGTTCCAGCGGCAGCCCGGCCAGCGCCGGGTCAACCTGCACTGCGCCGAGCTGGGCGGTGTCCTGGTCGGGCACGCGGCCCAGGGCCACCACCGCAACAATTCCAATAATGGTTAACAGCAGCGGGAAGGCCAGCGTGCTAATGATCAAACCGCGCTCGTGGCGCAGTTCGAGCCACTCTTTTTCCAACAGCGCACGAATATGGTGCATGGTTCAACACCTTTTTTGAGTTTACAGCTCGTGAATTGATAGCTTGATTCTGATGCACGACGTAGTGTTGCCTTCAGGCGGTAAGGAGCAGGCCACCGCCTGAAGGCGGCACTACGTTTCCTCATCGTAGCTCTGCCGAACTACTGGCAGAAACGGCCTCCTCGTACAGCCGTCAGCAATCCAAAATCTAAAATCTAAAATCCAAAATTTCATGGCGTTTTCACCAGTTCCAGATAGACATCTTCCAGACTGTGTTCCAGCGGCTCCATGTAGCGCAGGTTTGCCCCCGCCGCCACCAGCGCCCGCGCCAGCAATGGGTTCTGCTCGTCGGGGTTGCTGAGGCGCACCGCCAGGCCGCCGTCCCGCAGTTCCACGCCTTGCACAAAGGGCAGCGCCGCCACGGTGTCCCGCCAGGGAGCCGGGTCGCCCGCCAGCCGCAGCAGGGTGCCCCGCCCGAAGAGCGTCGCCCGCAACTGTTCCGGCGTGCCGCTGTGCAGCAAGCGGGTGCGAAAAACGCCGATCTGGTCGCAGAGTTCGTCGGCCTCGGGCAGGTTGTGGGTGGTGAGAAAAATCGTCCGCCCTTCCGCCCGCAGCTCCTTGATGAAATCGCGCACGGTGCGGCTGGCCTGGGGGTCAAGCCCGGCGGTCGGCTCATCCAGAAACACAATCGCTGGATCGTGCAGCAGGCTGCGGGCAATTGCCAGCTTCTGGCGCATACCTTTGGAAAAGCCGCCCACCGCGTCGTTGCGCCGTTCCCACAGCCCCAGCATGCGCAGGTAGTGTTCAGCCTGGCTCAAAGCCCGCGCTTCGCTCAAATCGTAGAGCCGAGCGAAGAAGCGCAGGTTCTCCAGCGCGCTCAGCTTGTCGTACAGCCCCGGCGTCTCGGTGAGAATGCCGACGTTGCGCCGGATGGCGGCATCCTCAGCCCCCAGCCGCTTGCCCGCCACACAGGCCGTGCCCGCCGTCGGGCCAATCAGAGCGCAGAGCATGCGAACGGTGGTGGTTTTGCCCGCCCCGTTGGGGCCGAGAAAGCCAAACACGCTGCCCAGCGGCACGGCAAGACTCAAATCTTCCACCGCCAGCCGCTGGCCGAAGCGCCGTGTGAGGCCGGTTGTTTCAATTGCATTCATGATTTTGACTAGAGATGATCCGCGAAGGACGCGAAGACACGCGAAAGGTGTTACACATTCCGATTCTGGTTTCGTCTCCTGGCTTTCACCTCTGCGTCTCTTCGTCTCAGCGTTTACTGTCGCGTTGCCGCCGTTTGCTTCCACACAACGTAGGAATAGGCGAAGGCAAAAGTCCCCAGAAACAGGCTGCTGGCCAGCACCACAATCAACACGGCAACAGTGGGCAGAAAGAGCGCCGTCAGCACAATCAACAGCCCGGCGGCAACCATTACCCGCCCGGAGACACGGTTGGTGCGCCGCCACACTTCAGGGTCACTGAGCGTCCAGGGTGTGCGCACGCCAACAAACCAGGTCTGCTGCACCCGCCCCATCACATTGCCGAGCATGGCGAACAGCACCCCTGCAGCAACCCCGACCAGCCGGGGGACATCCACGACCAGGCCCAGGCCCACCGCCAGCAGCACACCATGCATCAGCAGCAGAAACAGCAGCGTGGCGTTGATAATCAACTGGTAGGTGGGGGCGAAAGCGGCATAGTTCTCACGGCGCGGGTCGAGCCGGGGCAGCAGGCTGAAGAGCGCCAGCAGCCCCAGCATCAGCAGCGGCATAAACAGCACCGCTTCCCATTTGCTGCCGTAACGGTCTACCTCACCGGCAACGTTGTAGTGCATCGGCACCTGTGCTGGCAGCCAGAACCAGGCCAGAACACTTGCCAGCGCTGCCAGGCCAATCAAGATCACACTAAGTCGTGTACTACGCATCGCTTTCGTCCTTCATTGCTTGCCCACCGCTGGTACGTTCGCCAACGCGAAAGAGCTGCATCAGCTGCTGCATCACTTCCTGCACCACGGTTGCGTTCAAACTGTAGATGATGTTTTGGCCTTCCCGCCGCGACGAGACCAGCTCGGCCCCCTTCAGCACATTCAGGTGGTGAGAGATGCTGGGGGCGGAGATGGGAAAACGGGCCGCGATCTCCCCGGCGCTCAGGTCGCCATTGTTCAACATGTCCAGAATGGCGCGGCGGGTCGGGTCAGCCAGGGCCTGCATGGTTTTGGTCAGGGCGTTATCCATAGATAATTAGCCAAACATCTAAATACACGCCCATCATACACCCACAAGTGCAGTCATGCAATACAACTTTGGGATGAGATGAGCGAGGGCTGCGTACTCCCTACTGCGTAACCCTTCCATCCTTTGCGTCTCTACGTCTCTGCGTTGACGTTCGGATATTCGACCCTCGTAACTTGTAAATTCTCTTAGCGCCACACACAGCCGAGGAACTTCAAGCGCACCGCCAGTTCTTCAGGCTGGCCCGAACTGAAGCGCAGGTAGTGTTCGTAGGCCAGAAAACAGTCACCGGGGCGGGCGTCGGCGTCCCGCAGGGTGATGGGCGGCAGCGTGTTAGTGGTGGCCCGGCGCAGGCGCTGCGGTGCCGCCGGGCCGAAGGGATTCAGCCGCAGCCGCTGCACCTGCACCGCCCGCAGCGACGGGTCAAGCTCGCGCCAGACAAAGGTGACGCCGAAGCCGTTGGGGCCATTGGCCACCATGCGAATCGCGCTGTTTGAGCGTGGCTGCACCGCCCACCAGGCAATGCCGCCGAGGAGAAGAAATACCAGGCAGCCGAGGGAGAGGAGGCGGGAGATTGGGAATTGGGTTTGCTTCGTCATGCCATCGCTAGTTAACCTCAATTCACGCCAGGCGATGGAGACAGAACCCCTACTCACCTTGCGGGTTTTGTCGGCAGGACACCTGCTCCCAGGTGACACTCGCGTACAGCATCCTGAGTAGGCCCAACCCCTGACATCCGTCCATCTGGCCATGATACCCCAGGCCGTATCGAAGGATGCGGATCGTGCCACCGATCCGCATCCTTCGATACGGCCGTCAGGTACCCTGGGGTAACCATCCACGCAGGGCGGCCTACTCAGGATGCTGCTGTGGGTGCGCGTACCTATCCCGAGATCAGGTTAATTATGGTAGCATACAGCCATTGTACAGCCTCATTGTAACTTGGTTGAGCTATCAAAATACGGTGTCGTTGCATCATAATGCAGTTCCAATCTGCAATCAGTCGATCTGTAACCTGCTACAGGAGTTTACATGTCACCTTCTGTAAGTCTGTTGGGCCTGGGGCTGATGGGCCGCCCCATGGCGCGAGTGTTGCTGGCGAAGGGTTTTTCCGTCTACGGCTGGAACCGTTCGCCGCTGGAGGCCGAACTGACCGCGGGCATTCCGCTGGTGGCGTCGCTGGCGGAGGCGGCGGTGGCCGAGGTGTGCCTGCTGATGTTAAGCGACTCGGATGCGGTGGAAGCGGTGCTGGGGCAACTTGCGCCGCACCTGCGCTCCGGCCAGCTGGTGCTGGACATGAGCAGTTCCGACCCGGCCCGCACCAAGCGGCTGGCGGATATTCTGCTGTCCCGTGGCATCGGCTGGGTGGATGCCCCCGTGTCGGGCGGGCCAGAGGGCGCAGCGGCGGGGTCGCTGGCGATTATGGTGGGCGGCAATGACGGTGATGTCAGGCAAGTCTGGCCGATTCTGGAGGCGCTGGGCGGCAACGTGACCCATGTGGGCGGGCCGGGGGCAGGCCACAGTGTCAAGGTTATCAATCAGTTGATTGTAGGGCTGACGGCGCAGGCGATTGCCGAGGGACTCACGCTGGCCGAGAAGAGCGGGATTGACCCCCGGCTGGTGCAGCAGGCGCTCAAGGGCGGCTTCGCCGACTCGAAAATGCTGCACATCCACGGCACCCGCATGATCAACCGGGCGTATGTGCCGGGCGGCAAGGTCTCAGTCCAACTCAAAGACTTGAAGCTAGGCCAGGCCATGGCAAAGCAGGCGGGCGTGCAGCTGCCCCACCTGGAAGACATGGTGCAGCGCTACGAAACCCTGGTGGCCCAGGGCGACGCCGACCTGGATCAGTCGGCGGTGCATAAGCTGCTGTGGCAATAATCGGGACAGTTGGCAGCTTCCAGTTTGCAGTTTGCAGTTCAGCTGCACCAAACGCGATGGCGCACAGACGCAAAGACAGTTGGCAGTTGGCAGTTGGCAGTTCAACACGTATCCACGGATGACACACATGCAGAGGCAAGAAATCTGCGTTATCTGCGTCATCTGTGGATGAACGCTGGCGTAGAACCGAGCATACACAGGTTCTACGCCAACTGCTACCTGCCAACTACCAACCCGGGTCAGTTGCGCCCGTTCTTACTGCTCACCACGTCGCCGCCGAGTTCAATCATCTTATCCACCATCTCCTTGCGGCGGTGCTGGCGGTTGCGCTCTTCCACCACATTGAAGATGATGCGCTCAATGTCATCGGCAGAGAGGTTCAAGCCCTGCTCCTGGATAGCGCGGATCCAGCT
>JALONX010000173.1 GCA_025454695.1 Chloroflexaceae bacterium | reverse complement strand
ATCCTTCCGACATGCCCGAGTTGAGCAAACTGGCCAGCATCGAGGAGCCGATTGTCCAGATCAGCATCATCGCGCCCACCCGCTACATCGGCACGATTATGGATCTGGTCACTACCAGGCGCGGCATCTTCGAGACGATGGACTACCTTGACCCGCAGCGGGTGCAACTCAAGTACAAAATGCCACTGGCCGAGATTGTGATTGACTTCTACGACCAGCTCAAGAGCCGCACACAGGGCTACGCTTCGCTCGATTATGCGCTGGCGGGCTACCAGGAGGCCGACCTGGTAAAGCTGGATATTATGGTGAACGCCCAGCCGGTGGATGCGCTCTCGCTGATTGTTCATCGTGATTTTGCTTACAGCCGTGGCCGCGAACTGGTGGAAAAGCTGCGTTCGCTTATCCCGCGCCAGATGTTTGAGGTGCCCATCCAGGCCGCCATCGGCAGCAAAATCATCGCCCGTGAAACGGTGCGGGCCATGCGCAAAGATGTGCTTTCTAAGTGCTACGGTGGCGACATCACCCGCAAGCGCAAGCTGCTGGAAAAGCAGAAAGAGGGCAAAAAGCGCATGAAGATGGTCGGCAACGTGGAAATTCCCCAGGAAGCCTTTATGGCCATCCTTTCGCTTGGCGAAGAGACGGAGAAGCGGAACTAGTTTTCACCGCAGAGACGCAGAGGGCGCAGAGGGCACAGAGGGTCTCACCTACAATCGTTTGTGTTCTTTGTGTCTTTGTGGTGAACCATACATTTATGGTCAACAGAACATTTACATCCATCATCCTGTTCGCCCTGGCGCTGGTATTTCTCAGCGGCTGCGGCAACCCGCGCACCAATGGGGCAGCGCTTGAGTCGAGCGGCGGGCCGGTGGCGTTTCGGGTGGGCAGCACCACGGTCACGGTGGCCGATTTCAGCAAGAAGCTAGAGGAGTTTCGGCCTGGCATTGAGCAGTATCTGGCTCAGGCCCAGACGCCGGAGGAGCGGGCGCAACGCCTCAACGAGGTGCGCACCACCGTGTTCGACAACATGGTGCAAGAGGAATTGCTGCTGCACCTGGCCCGCCAGCAGGGTGTAGGGGTTGACCCCAAGCAGGTTGATGCTGCTGTGGGCGAGGCTCCGCCGCCCGAGCCGGGAGCTACCGGCGCAGCGAGCGGTTTTAGGGACACCACGCAGCAGCGGGTGGCGGCAACCCGGAACATTCTGGTGACCACGATGGTTGCCCGCAACACTCGCGCCGACATGTTTAAGTCGCGCCATATTCTGGTGAACGACGAAGCGACGGCGGACAAGGTCATCGCCGATCTCGGCAGCGGCAAAGCCTTTGCCGACCTGGCCCGCGAACTCTCGAACGACCCCGGCTCGAAAGAGCAGGGCGGCGAATTGGGTTGGGTCGCCAGGGGTAACTTCGTACCTGAGTTTGAGCAGGCTGCCTTTAGCGCCGAACTCAACACGCCGGTGAAGGTGCAAAGCCAGTTCGGCTGGCATGTGATTGTGGTGGAAGACCGCCAGAACCAGCGCCCCTTCGATAGCATTGATGACTTGCGCGGTGCCCAGAATGCCCAGGAATTGTACGAGACCACCTTCCTACCCTGGTACGATCAGTATCGCAAGGATGCTCAAGCTAGCAAAGAGTTTGAAATTACCCCCGGCTTCGACCCGAACCAAGTGCCGTTGCCATTCGGATAGCACATAGAGATAAGCGGATAGAGATTGGAGATTAGTTTATGCACTTGCCAATCTCCAATCTCCAATCTCCAACCTCCAATCTCTCCGCAATGCCCACACTACTGCTCATTGGCCTTGGCCCTGGCGACCCGGCGTTGCTCACGGCGGCAGCGGCGGCAGCCCTGGCCGAGGCCCCGCTGGTGCTGACACCTGCGCCCCACCACCCCGCTCTGCGCACCACGCAACCCGGCGCGGTGCAGCCGCTGCCCGCCGCGCCAGCAGCGGCCCTGGCCCTGTTGCAGGGGCACAGCGCCACCCACGACGCGCTGGTGTGCGCCCTGCCCGGCCATCCCCACGATCACCCACTCACAGCCATGGTTATGGCCCACGAGGGCTGGGCGGTGCGCGTGGTGCCTGGGTTGAGTCTGCTGGATGCGTGGCTGAGCGCCCTGGGCCTGGGCCGCCCCGAGGGGCTTCAGGTGCTGCCTGCCGCAGCCCTGGCCCAGCCCGCGCTGGCCGGGGCAACCCCGGCAACCTACCCGCCCGCCGCCGCGCCCTGGTGCGAGATGCAGGGCCTTGGCCCCTACACCGCGCCGCTTGTTCCGTTCCCGTTGCTACCCACCCGTCCCGCCATTCTGTCGGTAGAGATTAGCGAATGGAGATTAGAGGTTGGTACAGACGAAATCATAGCTTCTCAATCTCCAATCTCCAATCTCCAATCTCAACTCCTTTCCCGCTACCCTGCCCACCACCCGCTGCGCATGGTGCGGCTTAGCCTCATGGGCGAAGCCGAGCGGGCCTGGGTGGTCAGCCTGGCTGAGGCGACAACGGACGATTTCGCAGCGGCGGACGCGATCTACCTGCCGCCACTGGAGCCTGCCGCCGACATGCGTGGGCTGGATGGCCTGAACTGGGTGGCGGCCCGCCTGCTTGGCCCCGGCGGCTGCCCCTGGGATCGGCAGCAGACTCACCAGATGTTACGCCAGGGCCTGCTGGAAGAGGCCTACGAGGTGCTGGAAGCACTGGACGCGGGCGACATGGCAGCGCTAGCCGAGGAGTTGGGCGATCTGCTGCTGCAAGTTGCCGTTCATAGCGAAATGGCCCGCCAGGCTGGCAACTTTACGCTGGGCGATGTGCTAGAATCGATCAGCAGCAAACTGATCCGGCGGCACCCGCACGTGTTTGGCGAGCTGAGTGTGGAAGGCACTGGCCAGGTGCTGCACAATTGGGAACAGATTAAGGCCCAGGAACTGGCCGAAAAGGGCCGCAGCCGCAGCAGCGCCCTCGATGGTATTCCGCCCGCTCTGCCCGCCCTGGCCACGGCCCAGAAGCTGGTGAAAAAGGCCGGGCGCGTCGGCTTCGAGTGGCAGGCGATTGAGCCAGTGTGGGCCAAAGTGCGCGAAGAGTTGCAGGAGTTGGTAGAAGCGACCGAGGGCGGCGACCCTAGGGCCATTGCCGAGGAGTTTGGTGATCTGCTGTTTATCGTGGCCAACCTGGGGCGCTGGCTCAAGCTCGACGCCGAGATGACCTTGCGCGATGCCAACGCCAAATTCCGCCACCGCTTCAGCCACATGGAGCAGGCCGCCGCCGCCATGGGCCGCAGCTTCAACAGCCTGAGCCTGGAGGAGATGGGGCAGTTGTGGAATGAGGCGAAACGCGAGGCGTCATAACAGTTGGCAGTTGGCAGTTAAACGCAGAGACTCAGAGACGCAGAGGTGCCTGTCGTTTGCTTTTCTCGGCAGCAACAGTTTGCAGTTCATCGTTGATGTTGATGCTGCGCACTGCTAACTGCGAACTGGTAACTGCAAATGGTATAATGCCTCCACCAATCGAAATCTACATAGACGACGTGGTGCAGACGCGAAAGGCCCACCCCTGCGGTGGCGATACCTGGCGGGTGGTGCGGCTCGGCGCGGAGATCGGCATGCGCTGCCTCACCTGCGACCGCAAAGTCTTTCTGCCCCGGGCCGAGTTTGAGCGTCGCGTCAAACGCTTTGTCGAGCGCGGCAATGCCCCTGAGTCCGAGAATGACCCCTCCACGCCGCCCCAGCAGTAGCCACAGCGGCACAGAGCGCATTGTGATGGCTGTGGAATGACGCATCACGCTTCACGCGCCACACATTTCTACCTCTGCGCCTCTGCGCCTCTGCGTTAAAGCTCCGGTCACTCGTCATTCAAAACTTGCTTTGGTGTTGCGGATGTGCTCAGGGCGCGGTATCATGCCTGAGCACACATGAAACCTTCTTATCCTGCCATAGCGATGCAGCGGCATCGGTCTGGCAGGCATGCCATAGCATGAGCAGCGATAGAACGTTTTTAATTCAGGGGCGGGGCGTGGGGCCAGCGGCGCTACGCCTCGCCCTGCTGTTGAGCCTGGCCTGCGCCGCCTTGGCGCTGCTGCTGGCCCCAGGCCGAAGCGCGGCCCAGGTGAGCGGGCCGGTGTACCATGTGGATGTGGACGGCGTGGTGACATCGTTCACGGTGGACTACTTGCGGCGGGCCTTGCAGCAGGCCGAAGCCAGCAATGCCACGGCCCTCGTTATTCAGCTGCGGGGCGAAGGGGCGGTGTTGCGGGCGGTGCGCCCCTTCGCCAACGAGCTTGCCCAGGCCAGCGTGCCGGTGGTGGTCTACGTCGGGCCGTCGGGGGTGCAGGCGGGTGCTGCCGGGGCGCTGCTGCTGAGCGCAGCCCACGTCTCGGCCATGGCCCCCAACACCAGCTTTGGCAGCCCCTTGCCCCTGGCTGATGTAGATAATGTGCTGACGGAACAGACTCGTGACCTGCTGCTGGAAGAGGTATCGCAGCAGCTGCGGGCCTGGAACGGCGAGCGGGGCCGCAGCACCGCCTGGGTGGAACAGGGCGTGCGTGAGGGCGTGCTGCTGACCAACGAGCAGGCCATGGCCACCAACCCGCCCGCCATCAACCTCGTGGCCCGCGACCAGGCTGAGCTGCTAACGCTGCTGGAAGGGCGCACCGTGCAGCTGGAAAACGGCCAGGAGCTGCGCCTAAGCACGTTGGGCCAGCGCAGCCAGCCGCTGGAGCCGACCCTGTGGGAGCAGTTGCTGCTGCTGCTGGCGAACCCGACTATCGCCTTTATGTTGCTGGTCATGGCTGCCGTCGCCATCTACGCCGAGCTGATTACGCCCAGCATTGGCCTGTTTGCGGGCATTGGCGTGGTGCTGCTGCTGGCGGCGCTGGTGGGCTTGCTGGCCCTGCCGGTGCGATGGGTCAGTTTGATTGTGCTGCTGCTGGCGTTCGGCATCATTGGCGCCGATTTTTTTGTGCCGTCACATGGTGGGCTGACGATTGTGGGCCTGGCGTTGCTGGTGGTCTCAGCGCTCACGCTGATTGACACCAACCAGGCTCCCGGCGTGGGCGTTTCCGGCTGGGCGGTGACGGGTGTTTCGGGCCTGGTGGTGGCGGTGACGGCATTTGGCTTCTGGCTGATTGTACGTACCCGCAACCGCCCCGTTGTCACCGGGCAGGAAGGCCTGATCGGGCGGGTGGCCGAGGTGCGCCAGCGGATTGACCCCGAAGGCATGGTGTTTGTAGAAGGGGCGCTCTGGCGGGCGCTGAGCGACGATGGCCCGATTGAAACGGGTGAGTATGTGCGTATCACTGCCGCGTATAATCTACGGCTGGCGGTACAACGGATTGAGACAGACGAAGAATAAAGGAGTTTACCATGGGTGGTGGTGGAACGTTGCTGCTAGCATGCGTGGCCCTGCTAGCGTTTATTGTGTTGATGATGTTGTTGTCGGCAATCAAGATTGTGCCCGAATACGAGCGGGGCGTGATCTTCAGGTTAGGTCGCCTGATGGGGCCACGGGGGCCGGGCCTGTTTCTGGTTATCCCGGTGTTTGAGCGCATGGTGCGGGTGGATATGCGTACCATTACGATGGATGTGCCAGCCCAAGAGGTGATTACCCAGGACAACGTGACGATCAAAGTCAACGCGGTGCTGTATTTCCAGGTCATCAACCCCAGCTGGGCTGTGACCAAGGTGATGGACTACATTCGGGCTACCATGCAGATTGCCCAGACGACGTTGCGCAGTGTGGTGGGCCAGGTGGAGCTAGACGAACTGCTGGCCAAGCGCGAGAAGATCAACCAGAAGCTTCAGCAGATTATTGATGAACAGACCGAGCCGTGGGGCATCAAGGTGACAATTGTGGAGATTAAGGACGTGGAGTTACCCCAGAGCATGCAGCGGGCCATGGCCAAGCAGGCCGAGGCCGAGCGTGAGAAGCGGGCCAAAATCATCCACGCCGAGGGCGAGTTGCAGGCGTCGAAGGCGCTGGCCGACGCTGCCGACATTATTGCCCGCGAGCCGGTGACGCTGCAACTGCGCTACCTGCAAACGCTCACGGAGATCGCCGTGGAGAAGAACAGCACCATCATCTTCCCGCTGCCGATTGATACCATCAAGCCCTTTGTGGAAAGCATGCAGGCCGTGGGTGGCAATGGCAGCCTGGCAACCCCACCGCCGCCTCGCCCCACCCAGCGGCTAGAAGGAGCCGGGAACTGATCTGCCGTGGCCGTCGGGGTGTCGGGCCGCCATATATGGCGGCCCTACACCCCGACACCGCCTTACGCTACCGCCCGGCTCTGGTCGTCTCTGCTGGCGATGATCAGATTGCGAAGGGTGTTGATCAATTCATCAATAAAAAAGGGCTTCGCAATAAATGCATCCACCTGGAGCGTGTGGGCTTCGTGGGCAATCTGAGGGTTGCCATAAGCTGTGACCAGCACCATCGGTGCGGTGACGCCCTGCTCCTTCAGTACGCTCATCAACTTCAGGCCAGTCATGCCGCGCAGGTTGTAATCCGACACCAGCAGATCGAACGGCTGCGCACGCCACTGTTCCAGTCCTTCTTCGGCGCTCAGCACACTTATCACTTCGTGCGGAAGCCCCAACTCCGGCATGGACATTTCGAGAATACGGCTGATGTGGCGATCATCTTCCACTAGAAGGATTCGGGTGACACGTTCCCGCGTGAACTGCGATGACATGAACTCCTCCACCGCGTCATTGCTGGCAATGTTTATGCTATAAGGACGCCAATTGTGCTACCGAGGTACCCTCTATCGTACCACTTGAAACGCAACGTGGCAACTAACAGTTTGTTTAGCAAAGCCATTGACGGCCCTCTCAAAACAATTCTATAATGCTCTCTGGTGGTCAGGTTTGTTTACAAAAATGTTGTAATGGAACTTCACATGTCAATCTTTCGTCATCCGGTACGCTCGTTGCTGTTTGGCTTACTCGCGCTCTATCTATTCATTTATCCGGGTTCGCTCGTGTTGGTCGCGTTGGATCGGGTGCCGGTGTGGGGAACATGGATGGGCGGTGCGATGCTTATCATGTTAGGTACGATTATGGGGTTGTGGCTGGTGGTGAATTATGGCCGCCGTGGCATGGTGGCAACCGCGCTTATCCTCTTTATCTCCTGGTTTATTGAACATCTTGGCTCAACCACAGGTTTTCCCTTCGGTAGCTATAGCTACACCGATGTATTACAACCAAAAATTATCGGCATGGTGCCACTGGCCATTCCCTTTGCATGGCTGCTGGTGGTGCCCGCTGCGGTGGGCGTCACCGAGCGCCTGCTAGAAAAGGGCGGGCGGGTTGGCATTGCGACCAAAGTGATGATGGCTGCCTCCTTCGCCCTGCTGCTGGATGTGACGATTGAGCCGTTTGCCGTTCACATCAACAACTACTGGACATGGGAATACGCCGGGGGCTACTACGGCATTCCCATGTCGAACTTTGTGGCCTGGTGGTTCACCAGCCTGATTCTGGCGATTGTGATGCTGACGCTGATTGTGCCGCGCCACGAGTGGGGCGGGCGCAAGGGCCTGGCCGAGGTGCGTCGCGCCCGCGTGTTGCCCTGGCTGCCGCCCCTGCTCTATGTGTTGAACTTGACGATGTTTGTGTTTGGCAACCTGGGCCATGGTCAGTGGGCCGCCGCCGCCATTGGCACGCTCATTCTGGCCTACCTGGCCTTCGACTGGTTTGAGCCGGGGCTGGTGCGCTGGGTGCTGGGCAAGCGCCGCGAGTCCGGCACCTGAAATGTCGCTCGCAAAGCCGCAAAGGCGCAAAGGGAAGGCGTGAGAACGTGCGTCTGCACTCCTTTGCGAGCTTTGCGCCTTTGCGAGAACAAAAAACAATTGCTCTGGTGCGACCTTACCGTTTTTTCGGCAACAGCGCCAGCAAGCGGTCGAACATGCGGTCAATGCCGGGGCGGCCCTGGAGCAGCACCTGAAACTGGCTGGTGTCGCCGTTTACCACGGCGTCGCGCATGGCATCGCTGTTGGTGGCGAGTCGTTCGGTGATGACCCGCAGCATCTGCTCCTCGTCCATCTGCTCGTCCAGCGTTTGGCCCGGCCCCACCCGAATAAAGGCTTCCGGGCGCTGTTCACCGCGAAACTCATAGCGAAAAATGATCGGGCAGAGGTTCACCTTGCCGACGCTGCGGGCAATGCGCGCCACGCCGGGGTAGGTCACCAGCGGGCGCTTGTCGCTATGCACGATTTTGCCCTGTGGAAAGATAAACAGCACCCGCTTGCGGCGTTCCCGCAGCAGCCTGCTGATGTAGCTGATAGACGCAGCGGTGTCCTGGGCATCGTGGCGGTTGATGGAGAACGCGCCGCACCATGTGAAAAAGCGGTAGGCTTTGAGCTGCTTCTCTTCCATCATCAAATAACTCTCGAAGCGCCGCCCGAAGATGGCCCGGTGGGTGAGCATCATCATGTAGCCGTCCCACCAGGCAGCGTGGTTGAGGTAGAAGATAAACGGCCCGCTGGTGGGTTCGGGCAGGGGGCCAACATGCTGCCAC
The DNA here is from genome assembly GCA_025454695.1 of Chloroflexaceae bacterium. GTDB lineage: Bacteria > Chloroflexota > Chloroflexia > Chloroflexales > Chloroflexaceae > JALONX01. The sequence goes on along the minus strand of JALONX010000173.1, from coordinate 990 downwards.
CAGATGCGGCTAAAGCTGCGCCGTAGGGCCGGGCGGGCCAGCAGGTAGAAAATCGCTTCGTCGCCGAGCCAGTTTTTCGCCGCAGGAATCCGGGGTGTGAGTCGAGTGCTGGTTGGTGGGGCTATGGTTTGCACGGGTTAATCCTGAGAACCGAGAACCAATAATGAAGGCTGAAGGCTGAAGGCTGAAGCGTTGGATACCAGTCGGATTTCATCCTTTAGCCTTCAGCCTTTGTATACACATAACTCGTCACTCAGTTTGTCATCGGAGGTGTTGCCCGCCAAGGGCTGCCGAAGCTTGCTCGTAGGCTTCGCGAGTCGCTTGTAGCAACTCCGGCGAGCTGCCGCTGGCGAGCAGGGGCGGCGCGGCTTGCAACGGCTGGCACAGCTGCGCCAGTTGAGCCCTGCCTGTGGCAAGGTCGGCGGCATTCAGGGCCGGTTCGGCGTCGTCCACCGCTACGAGAACGGCGTACTTCGGTGGTAATGCTACCAGGAGTTGGCTGGCCCGGTGCAGCAGCGCTTCAAGCCGGGCGGGCAGCCGCCCCCCAGGCAGGAGCGGCGTCACCACCAGCAGCAGTTCCGCGTCGCGGATGTCGCCCAGTATGGCGGGCAGCATGGCATCGAGAAGCTGGCCCTGCGAGTCGAAGGGCAGCACCTCGCCCAGCAGGGCGGCCCGTTTCACCGGGGGCAGCGCCGCCAGCATGGCGTTCAGCAGGGCTGGGGCAGGGCTGCTGGCCGAGGCCGTGCCGCACAGTCCCAGGGTGAAGAGGTAGCCGTCGTGCATAGAATGTAGTTAGTGGAAAGCGACAGCACGTTCGAGACACTTTTGTATCTCACGCCAATCACGTGCTGAACAATTGCCAATGAGCGTTGCACTACTCGCAGGCAAAGTGACGAGAAAAGCACGAAACGCAGATGGCAACTTAAGTTTAGCTGCGGCCCAGTCTTGAAGAAGGTAATCCGTTGGGGAAGTTGCACCTGCGAGCTGAGA
>JALONX010000172.1 GCA_025454695.1 Chloroflexaceae bacterium | reverse complement strand
TCATCGTGCGCCAGCAGCAATCGCAGCCACTCCTGGCCCTCGGTCTGGTAGCCGCGAATGCTCCAGAAGCGATAGATCGCCGTTGCCAGACGCAGGCCTAGCACATGGTCGTTGCCGAGGCTCCAGCGCAAGGCGGCCCGTAGATTGGCGTGTTCGTGCTGAAGGGTGTCGAGGTGGGCCACCCCTGCGGCCAGGCGCAGCTGGGGCGCGGCTTCTTCCGCCAGGCTGAGGTAGTAGCTGGCGTGCCGCCGGGCGGCGGTTTCAGTTTCAGCGTGGCTTGCCAATTGCTCCAGCGCATAGTGGCGCAGCGTTTCCAGCATGGTGAAGTGGGGGCTACCGTCTGGCGTGTCCTGGCGTTGCACCAGGCTCTGGTCGAGCAGGATGGTGACGGCATGCAGCAAGGAAAGGGCAGAATACGCCGCTTCAACCACGGCCTGGGCTGCTGCCAGACTCCAGCCACCAACAAACACCCCAAGCTGGCGAAACAGGCGCTGCGCAGCGGGATCGAGCAGGGCGTAGCTCCATGCAATCGCCTGGCGCAAGGTTTGTTGGCGTGGCGGCAGGTCTTGCGGGCCGCTCGTGAGCAGCGCCAGGCTCCCCTCAAATTGGTCAAGCAGTTGTTGCGGTGTGAGCAGTTTCAGGCGGGCTGCGGCCAGCTCCAGGGCCAGCGGCAGGCCATCCAGCCGCCGACAGAGTTCGGCAATTGCGGCGGCGTTCTGCCCGGTGAGCCGAAAGGTAGCCCGCACGGCCTGGCCTCGTTCCACCAGCAGTTCAACGGAGGGAATGGGTAGCAAGTCGGCGGGGGTTGGCGCAGGCTCCGGTGGCGGCACGGGCAACGGTTGCACCTCATACTCATATTCACCAGACACCCGCAGGGCGGCCCGACTCGTGACCAGCAGGCGTAAGCCGGGAATAGCCTCCAACAGTTCCACCAACAGCGGCGCGGCGGGGCGCAGATGCTCAAAATTATCGAGGACGAGCAACATGTGGCGAGCATGCAGGGCGCGCTTGAGTCGCTCCGGCAGCGTCTGGCCGTTGCGTTCGGCAACGCCACATGCCTGGGCGATGGCGCTGACCACCCGTTGAGAATCATCAAGATCAGCCAGCGCTACGCAGGCCACACCATCGGTGTAGCGTTCCTCAAGGGCGGCGGCAACATGCAGGGCCAGGCGCGTTTTGCCCACCCCCGGCGGGCCAGTGAGGGTAAGCAGGCGCACACCGGGCTTTTCTAACAACGCCGCCACCGCCCCCAGGTCGGCACTACGGCCCACCCAGGTAGTTGGGGGAATGGGCAGGGCAGCACGGGCGGCGTGCCCGGCGATGCGGGCGGACTGGAGGAAGGCGGGCTGTTCTTCGGCGGAGAGGCCAAGGGCCATGGCCAGGCGCTGGGCCAGCGGCAGCGAGCAGCGCAGGCTGTCGGCTTCGAGCTTACGCAGGGTCACCACGGCACAGCCAGCGGTGTGGGCCAGTTCTTTCTGCGTCAGCCCAAGGGCTTTGCGGTAGCCCTTGAGGGCCTGGCCAAACGAGCGGCGTTCTGCCATACAATCCCCCCAACGTTTGCGCCGGTGCTAGTGGAACGCAATGGGGAAGCAGGATGGGCGCGGGTTTGTGCAGTTAGCTCGTGACTATGGTACCACAAGCGAGCGCAAGGCCTTCAAACACCGGCGAACTGATCTTTTTGTATCGCTTTTCTATCAGTTTATTTGACATATATGTATTGACTTTGGCATATGTTTGTCATTTAATAGAGATGTGCATGGCTCCTCACTTCCTCTTTCATAATTTACACGACTTACGCGGTCGCTTTTTGAGCAGGAGGTGTGAAGGGTTGCAAACTATCCAGCATTGTTCTTTTGCTGCTGGTGCGGGCGGCCTCGCCGCCCACAGCAGCAGCAAAAGGGATGTTTGGAAGCGGCTGCGCCGCTCCCAAACCCTCACCGCGTAAGTCGTGTAATTCAGGCACCGCTGCCGCTGCCACACGGGTGTGCAACTGACTCACTGTCCAAACATCAGGGGGCGGGGAGTTGGCAGCTGTGTGCCAGCGTATGTGAAAGGAGCAGTTTGATGAAGCAGATTATGGCTGGCCGGTTTACGGCCCTGCACGACGAGCCGTTTGTGGTGTTCCTGATCGGTATGCGCATCAACAAGTTGCTGGCGTTTACCAAGTGGCTGCCAGTGATGCGGGCCATGCCGCCAATGTTGAAGGAGCTGTACCAGCACCCGGAATTGGGCTTTCTCGGCGCGGAATTGCTTTTCTACTGGCCAGGTGTGGCGAGCCTGCAATACTGGCGTTCGTTTGAAGATTTGGAACGCTTTGCCCACAGCCCAAACGAGCCGCACCTGAGTGCCTGGCGCAGCTTCAACCGGGCGGTAGGCAGCGACGGCACGGTAGGCATCTGGCACGAAACCTACCTGATTGAGCCGGGCCACCACGAAGCCATTTATGGCAACATGCCCACCTTTGGCCTGGCTGCTGCCACCAGCCTGGTGCCTGCCAAAGGCCGCCGCTCCGCCGCCCGCCAGCGCCTGGGCAGCGCCCAACAGCCTGCTACGCCAGCGCCAGTAGCGGTGAGCGTGGAGTAAGGTCTGGCTCGCAGGCGATTCGCATGACACCTTCGACCAGAGCCATGCACCACGGAGGGCACACTGGGCGAGAGCGGGCCGCCCGTATTGGTACCCTCCGTGGCTCTGGGTGCCGTGCCGGACACGACGGGCAGGAATGGAGTGAACGGCCTTGCAGGGGCACAGCGTACTGTGCCCCTGCAAGCGTTGGGGTGAGCATAAGCCGCCAGCTTTTGAAACGCTTACGCCGCACCGTTCACACAATATGGCCGTTGATTTGCAGCACCCGTGCGACGTAACGCCGGACTTCGCCGTGGTGCTGGGGCAGGTGGTAGGAAACGGTAAGCGTATCGCCGGGCTGGAGGCAGTAGCGCGACACAACGACCCGCATGACCAGCACATCCTCTGGCGTGGCCTGCTCGGGGTTTTGCCGCAAAAAACCATAGCCTTCTGGCACCACCACAAGCGTGCCGGAGAAGGTTGGCAAGGTTGAAGCCGACATGGGGTTTCACTCCTTCCGTTCAGGAACGGCTGCTTTGCGAAACGCTGGCGTGTGCCCGCAAACCATACCGTCATCTGTTGTGCTGTTTGGGTTGGGAATGATGCTGCTTCTGTGGAAAGGATAGCAGCAGCGTGGGTGAAGCCGCCTTCCTCCTGGGGTGAGTCTGTGGGTGAAGCTGGGGGTGAAGCCGGGGCGGCAGTGGGGCTGGTTCAGCGTTGCGCGAACCACAAGAACCTATGCACCATGCGACAATGCCGGTCTCGCCGCCATCATCGTTCTGCGTTCCTCGTTCCTCGTTCACCGTTCCGGCCCCACCAGCCCGTAGCGCCAGGCAAAGGCGGTAGCCTGCGCCCGGTCAGTCACATCCAGCTTGGCCAGGATGGTGCTGACATGATTGCGCACGGTGCCTTCGGCCAGAACTAGCCGGTCGGCAATGTCGGCATTGGTGAGGCCCGTGGCCAGTAGCCGCAGAATGGCCAGTTCGCGCTCGCTGAGCTGTTCAGCAATCGCCGACTTCGGTGGCGTGCCGCGCTTTACAAAGCCGAACAACTTCTCAACCACTGCCGGATCTACATGGGTGCGCCCGGCGATGGTGCCCTCAATCGCGGCGATGATCTCGTCGCGCCCGGTGTCCTTCAGCAGGTAGCCAGCCGCCCCGGCCCGCACTGCGTCTACCACCCACTCGTCCTCGTCGTAGGTGGTGAGGATAAGCACCGGAATATGCGGGAAGCGCTCACTGATCGCCTGGGTAGCCCGCACGCCGTCCATCAGCGGCATTTTTAAGTCCATCAGCACCAGGTCGGGCCTGAGGGCGGCTACCTGTTCCAGAGCCTGGGCACCATCGTGGGCCAGCCCCACTACGCTGATGTTCGGGCTGGCGTTCAGCACCACCCGCAGCCCCTCACACACAATCACCTGGTCGTCAACAATAAGTACACGAATCATAAGTCATACATTTCGTACTACGTACTGCGTGCTGCGTGCTGCGTGCTGCGCCTGCCCTGCCGTTCGTCCTTCGATGCCTCAGGACAGGCAAGCTCACGAACCGCGTAGGCGAGGGTACTGCGTAACTCAAAATCTCATTCATCCATCATACTTCATACTTCATACTTTTCCGGTCAATCGCCAATCGTCAAGGTTACCCTTGTCCCCTGCCCTGGTTCGCTCTCCACCGCCAGCTTGCCGCCGATGAGCTGCGCCCGTTCGTGCATGCCGTTGAGTCCGTAGTGCCCATTGCTGTGGGCGTGGGCTACCTCAAAGCCCACCCCGTCATCGGCAATCGTCAAGTGGAGGGTGCCGTTGTGCTGCTGAAGGGCCACATGCACATGGCGGGCGCGGGCGTGGCGGGCCACGTTGTTCAGGGCTTCCTCGGCAATGCGGTAGAGCTGCTGCTCCAGCTCCAGTTTCTGCCCACTGAGCTGGGGCGGGGCACTGAACTGAAGCTGAAACCCGGCCCGCCCCGCGATCAGCTCGGCCTGACGCCGCAACGCCTCCACCAGCCCCAGCTCTTCAATTGGCCTGGCCCGCAGCGCATGCAGGGCACGGCGGGCCTCGTTCAGCCCCGTGCGGGTGAGCTCCTGGGTTTGCCGCAGAGTGGCGCGGGCGGCGGCTGGCTCGCTTTCCAGCTGCACCTCCAGCGCTTTCAGCTGAATATTGACCGCGCTCAGCGTGTGGGCCAGCGTGTCGTGCAGTTCGCGGGCCAGCCTGGTGCGCTCGCGGCTGGTGGCCAATTCCTCCTGAGCGGCGGCATACTGGGCCAACTGGGCATTTTTCACGGCCAGTTCCTGTCGCCCGGCCCGCTGAGCCGCACCAATGCGGGCCACAAAAAAGCCCACCAGCAGAAACAGCATGCAACGCAGCAGCGCATGGCTGGCATAGGCAAAAAGACTCCCGCGATCATCTACCACAATCGCCAGCAAGGGCGGCAGCAGCGTGGTGAGCAGCGTAAAGCCAAGCACCGCCCGCAGGCCATACTGCATGGCAATCAGCAGCAGCGGCGGGATGAGCCAGAGATACAGCCGACCCGAGTCGGACCGTAGCATGGTTTCCGGCAACACGAAGCGGCGGTTCAGCACAGCGGCCAGGGCGTCAGCCAGCATGGGCCAGAGCGTGGCCACCAGCAGCCCCACCGGCAGAAAGACCGCACCGAGGCGGGGGCGCAAAACGGGCCAGGCCAGGTAGGCCAGCAGTGCGCCATACACCGGCCAGGCCAGCAGAAAAAAGGCGTCGCGCGAAACACGCAGGCCAAAGCCCAGCAACCCCAGGCTCATCAGCAGCCACATGATCCCCACAAACAGACGAAAGGTGGGAAGAATGCCAGGTTCAATGTCGTGTCGCAATTGCATGGTGGAATGACGAATGACGAGTGACAAGTGACGAGTGACGAGTGACGAGTGACGAGTGTCTGACGGCTGACCGGAGACCGACGACCGGAGACTGGATTCAGCAGGCAGTTGGCAGTTGACAGGCTTACGGATTACAGATTACGCAGCACGCAGTACGTTTCACGTTTCACGTTTCACGTTTCACGCGGCGGTTCTCGGTTCTCGATTTCCTTCGACAAGCTCAGGGCAGGCCCGGTTCTCGGTTCTCGGTTCTCGGTTCTCGGTTCTCACGCAGCACGCAGCACGCAGCACGCAGTACGTTTCACGTTTCACGCAGCATACAGCACGAGTCCGTATTGCTCATCATAACACACCGCTCTGCCACGTGGATGTGATTGTGATCATTGGCGGGGATGACGGCGATCATCCGAGAGGATGTAAGGTCGCACGGAGAAGCGTGTTTTGCGCCACTGCTGCAAACGGGGCGGCTACGCTACGATGGGGGCAACAACACACCAGGGCTGAACGAAAGCTCAGCATCACAAGAAAGGAAACATTCCAATGAAACTCGCCTCGAAACTCGGTCTCGTGCTGGCACTATTCGCCGCCTTGCTGGCCTTTGCCGCGCCCACCTATGCCGCAAGCCGCACCCGCACCATCACCGAAGACCAGATTAACCAGAGCTATCGGGTGACCAACCCTGGTTCGCGGGCGGTCACAGCGCGCTCGGTGGATTTGCAGCCGGGCCAGGTGGTGGTAAATGAGACCTGGCAGCTGCCGCGCCAGCAGCCGGTGCAGCGCACATGGACGTTTGTGCCCACGCTTGCCAACGGCCAGGTCACATGGGCTTTGGTGGCGGCTACCCGCAACGGTCAGCCCGTCTCGTCCGACCTGGTGGATCAGGTGAATGCCCAGATCAACGCCTCGTGGGTGCGTTTTATCAAGAATCAGCTGGGTAGCGGGCGCATCACCAGCCTGAGCATTAGCGATACGGAGATGGTGTACACCATCGAACGATGATGGAGTGAGGATTGACGTTGTCCGAAGCGCTTTTGACGATTGGGGCGAGTCGCAATGGTTTGCGACTCGCCCTTTTATTGCTATTTCCACCCCATCTGAAATTTCATAGCCGCTTTGCTGAACATTCGGAGCCACTTTGGCGTATACTTCTCCCCGAAAGCGTCACTCTTTCGTTCTACCCATGCAATCTGGAGGAGACGATGGCACAAAGCAAAACCTTTGGCAGACTCTTAAAAATGGCGGTTAACGGCATCGCCACCTATGAAAGCAAAAATGCCCCCATTATTGAAGAGGAACTGGGGCAGCAGATCGGCCTCTCGGTGGCGGCGATCCAGCGCTACAAGGCTGGCCACATCCCGCCCGAGTCGCGCACAGTGCAGATTCTGGCGCAGGCGGCGGTGCAGCGGGGCCGACTTGACCGGCGCTGGCTGGAGGAGTTTCTGGTGGCGGCGCAACACCCTGCGCCCACGAACCTGGTGCAGCAACTCTTCCCGCCCCAGGCCCTGGAAACCGTGCCGCAGCCCCTGCCCGCTGCCCCGGTTGACCACAACCGCAGCCGCATGCTGGAAAAGGTCTACGCCTTCTGGATCGAGGGCGTGTTGAACCAATCGCTGCATGGGGCGGTGCTGCTGGAACTGGGCTTGCAGGAACGGCCCGAGGCCGTGGCCCGGCCCTGGGACGCCGTGGTGCAGCAGCCGGAGCGCCCCGCCCGCCCGCTGTTGCCCGGCACACCCCTCATCTCCATCTTCGATGAGCTAGACCAGGCCCTGCTGCTGCTGGGTGCGCCCGGCGCGGGCAAAACCACCATGCTGCTCGAACTAGCCCGTGACCTGATCGCCCGTGCCCAGAACGATCCGCAGCACCCCATTCCAGTAGTTTTTAACCTTTCGACCTGGAGCGGCCAGCACCAGCAGCTGGATGACTGGCTGGTGGACGAACTGCACCTGCGCTACCAGGTGCCGCGCCGCATCAGCCAGGCCTGGGTGAGCCAGGCGGTGGTGCTGCCGCTGCTCGATGGGCTAGACGAGGTGAGCCTGGAGCGCCGCCCCCAGTGCGTCGAGGCGATCAACCGCTTTCGTCAGCACCACGGGCTGCTGGGCATCGCCGTGGCCAGCCGCATCGCCGACTACGAGTTGCTGGCCAACAAGCTCCAGCTACATGGCGCGGTGCTGATTCAGCCCCTGAGCGAGACGCAGATCGAGCGCTACACCGCCGAGGCTGGCCCGGCCCTGGCGGGCATGCGGCAGGCCCTGCGGGACGACGCGGCCCTGCGGGAACTGGCCGAAACGCCGCTGATGTTGAGCATTATGAGCCTGGCCTACGGGGGCGAAACAGCGCCAGAGTTGGGCCAGCCCGTTGCCGTGGAAGAACGGCGTTCCCAACTGTTTGAAACCTACATCCAGCGCATGTTCGAGCGGCGCACCGCCACGGCCCCCGCCGCGCCCCAGCAGGTGCGGCGATGGCTGGGCTGGCTGGCCCACCAGATGACCAGCCGGGCCCAGACAGTTTTTTTCCTAGAAGGGCTGCAACCGGGCTGGCTGGCCAACCCCCGGCAGCGCCTGCTCTTCAGCGCGGCCACCGGCGCAGTAATGGGCTTGATTGCATGGGTACTGGGGATGCTGGGCATCACCGCACTGATGGGCATAAGCTTTTTCATGCGAAGCCTGACGGAGAATTCTCCTCCGGTCGCGATTTCCGCGCTCGTGCCAGCCCTGCTTGGCCTGCTGCTGCTGATTATTGGAATTGTGTTGGGCATTCGTGCTCACAACCGACCAGCGGTCAACCGGGCGCTGGTTCTGGGTCTCGGCGGTATTGGGATCACGCTCGCAACCTTTACATACTGGGCCTACCTCACGTCGTGGCTGCCCTCGCTGTTGGAACTGCTTCCGAGCCTTGGGCTAAGTCTGCTGCTGGGCGGCGGAATTAGTGCTGTCGGCGGGCTGCTGCGTATGGCCCGTGGCGACGATGGCGAGTCTACGGTGAAAGTGGTTGAGACGCTGCACTGGTCGCGCCAGCGGGCACTGCCTGGTTTCATTGGCGGGGTACTCGTGGGGCAGGTGTTGGGTTTATGGATGGGCTGGTTGGACTGGTTCAGCATACATAACAGTGGTGGCTGGTTTCAACTATTGACCGCTATGGCCCTGGCACTGACCTTTGGCTTAGGCTGTGGTCTACTAGGCGGGCTAATGTCGGGGCTGGTTGGCAATCAGGTTGACCTACGTACCAGGCCTAACCAGGGCATGCACGAGTCGGCCCGCTACATGCTGCGGGGCATGCTCACTGGGCCAGTGGTGGCGCTGGTGTTAGGGCCAATTCTGGCAGGGGGGGTATTGCTGGCACTATTCTTTGGGTCGCCAAGCTACTTCTTTATGTCCCTTAGCCTTATGTCCAACACTCTGTTGTGGCGCGACACGATCGAGATACTCTTTGCCCCGCTGCTGTTAGTGCTGGGATTAGTAGCCTTTGCCCCGGTGTTGGGGGCGCTGGTAGCCCTGGCAACAGGCGGCGTTGCATGTTTGCAGCATAGCGTGTTGCGGCTGCTGCTGGTGTGGCAGGGTACCCTGCCCTTCAACTACGCTAGTTTTCTTGATTATGCTGCCGAGCGGCTGTTTTTGCGCAAAGTTGGTGGCGGCTACATCTTCGTCCATCGCCTGCTACTGGAACATTTCGCGGCCACTGATGGGCACGAATGGGCCGAATTGATGACCCGGCAGACCAGGGGCGCTTCGACTGTGCCTGGCCAACCTACTATTCGGCTTGCCGATGCCCTAGCCCAAACGAAACTGCCTCGCCGCGAGCCAACCGAGTCACGCTGGGACAGGTTGTGGCAGCGCTGGCAAGGTCTGCGCCAGGTGGCGGGGGGCCTTGTGGCCATCACTACCGCTGTTGTTCTGGCGGCTATCATCAGCTTGAGTGTTCTAAGCTATACCCCAAGCCCCAACCTGATGCAGACGCTACAAAGCCAGATGCCGCTGATTGCCCTAACTTTGTCGTCAAACGGCAGCCAGGTAACGGCTATGGGCATGGATGCCCGTATCGAACACTGGCACATAGAGAGCCACAGTGAGTCTCAAACGAGCGTT
>JALONX010000171.1 GCA_025454695.1 Chloroflexaceae bacterium | reverse complement strand
GGTTGTGTTAAAAAGCAGCTGCCAACTGCCAACTGAGTCCTGCAAACTGCGCAGTATGTGTCCAGCTACTGGTTCGTGGTTCTGCTATGAACCAGCTGCCAACTGCCAACTGAGTCCTGCAAACTGCGCAGTATGTGTCCAGCTACTGGTTCGTGGTTCTGCTATGAATCAGCTGCCAACTGCCAACTGAGTCCTGCAAACTGAAGAGCTACCACCATTTCATCCGGCGGAAGAAGATAATGAGTCCGGTGGTGACGGTGGCCATCAAGCCCAGGGCATAGAAGTAGCCGTAGGGCCAGGTCAGCTCTGGCATAAACTCAAAGTTCATGCCGTAGATGCCTGCGATCAGGGCATTAGCCATCAGGATGATCGAGGCAATCGTCAGCACTTTGAGGATTTGATTCTGCTGGTTGGATTGCAGCGAGAGGTAGCTATCGAGGGCGTTGGAAAGCAGGTCGCGATAGGTGTCAATGCTGTCAGTTACTCGCACCACATGGTCATACACATCTTGCAGGTAGATAATGTCCTGCGTCTTAAAGATCGGCAGTTCGCGCCGTAGCAAGACGTTCATCACGTCGCGGCCCGGCCCCACTGCCCGCCGCAACGTCAGTAAGTCGCGCTTGAGGCTAAAAATCGTCTGAATAGCCTCACGTTTGAAGGTGCGAAAGATGGTGTCCTCTAAATCCTCAATCTCGTCCGTTACCTGGTCAATCAGCGGGAAATAGTCGTCTACCACGGCATCGAGCAGGGCGTGGGCCAGGCCGCCAATGCGGTAGCCCAGAGGGCTGTTGGGCGTCTGCCAGCGGCGCAGGGTCTCGTCAATCTGCCGGATTGGCCCCCGGTGGATGCTTACCAGGTAGTTTGCGCCAATAAACAGGTGCAGTGGTTGAGTCTCGATTTGCTTGTTGTCAACATCATAGAGCGCAGCGTAAAAAACCACAAAGTAGTAGTGATCGAACACTTCTACCTTGGCCCGCTGGTTCTCCCGCAACGAGTCCTCAATCGCCAGGGGATGAAAGTTAAACTCTTCCTGCAACAGAGCGGCGTCTTCGTCAGTCGGGTCGCGGATGTCGAGCCAAACGGTCTGGTTGGGCACTTTCAGCGCCTCGCTGATGTCTTCCGGCTGCGGGTTGGGGTGAAAGCGGCCATCGTGGCACACAAGCAGTCGTCGCATAGTAGTGAGTTTGTCGCGTTATGCCCCCGCCAGAGCAGCGTTGATCAGAATCAGGGCCAGGCCATTTTGCACGCCATGGTAGAGAATACAGGGCACGATGGATTTGCTGGTTTCTCGTAGCAGGGCCAAAAACAGCCCGGCCACAAACAGCGAGGGAAACAGCACCGGAATCACATGGAACACGGCAAAAATGGCCGCATTCGCCAGCACCGCCAGCGCTACGCCCCAGCGCTGCCGCAGCAACGGGTAGATCATGCCGCGAAACAGGAGTTCTTCAGCTACCGGCACCAGCACCGCGATCAACAGAAAAACCAGCACCAACTGCGGCAGCGTAAAAGCCTGCCCGCCCGTCAGCGCGTTGACCTGGGGGTTTTCAAAATCGCGTCCGCTCAACGCGGCAATAGCAATGTTAATCATTCCCCCTAACAGCATCCCCAACAGGCACAGTGGCACGGCCACCCACATGGCCGCTGTTGGCGCAGGCCGCACGCCCAGGCTGGCCCAGCCACCCTTGCGGGCCGCAAACAGGTATACTCCTACCATCATCAGCACATACACGCCAACGCCCATGACATAGAGCAGCGGCGAGGCCAGGCCAGTGCCGGGGCTGATGCCAGCGAGCTGCACCAGCGCCCGCGCCCCCAGCACCAGCGCCGCGCCCCCACCCACCACCAGCAATATAGCCCACAGCACATCGCGCCAGCGCCAGGGCAGGGGCGTGGAAGATCCATCGTTTTGCATGCCAATCTGTCCTACTCTGTGTCCTCTGTGTTCTCTGTGGCAAAAAGCTGCCCCCCTGCCGCCTGCTGGCACGCCGCACACAGCCCGAATAGCGCCAGGTGGTCGAGGCGGGCGGCGAAGCCGTAGTGGCGCAGCAGCGACTCGCGCAGCGGTTCAAACAGCTGCGGGTTGGCCTCGATGCTGGCCTGGCACTGCACACAGATCAGGTGGTGGTGCTGGTGGCGGCCCGCATCGGCGTAGACCATGTGGCTCTGGCCGAGCCATGTGGCGCTCACCAGGCCTGTGCCGTGGAGCCAGTTCAGGGTGCGGTAGACCGTCGCCTGGTCGAGCTTAATCGTTGGGTAGCGCAGGGTAATCTGCTGGGCGATCTCATCGGCGCTGAGGTGGTGATCGCTGCCTTGCAGCACCTCGATGATCAGGCGACGCTGTGGCGTGAGCCGGTGCCCTTGCGCCCGGAGATGCTGAATCATGTCGGAATGTTCCATCGCGCACCTATAGGAGAAGCGTGCAGGGATTATAGCTCTCCCATAGGGCAGTGTCAACGGAAAACGATGAGCGATGATGCGTACTGCGTACTGCGTAAGGCGCAGGGAAGTGAGGGAGATAAAGGAAATGAGGGGGATTGCATCGTTGTGCCATTTCCTTTATTTCCTTTAATTTCCTCACGTTCGGCTTTCGATGTGCAAATCCACCTCGGCGGGGGTGAAGTAGAGCTGGGCCGTGCCGCCGCTGAGGGCCTGAAGCGCCTCCTGCTTGCGCAGCGTGGTGAAGATGGCCAGCTTCTCGGCCACGGGCAGGTCGCCTAGCCCGAGCAGAAAGGCCTGCACCCGTTCGCTTTCGGCTCCGCCTGCGATCTGGGCTTCCAGCTGAGCCACCTCGCGGCGCGTTTCTAGCAACTGGCGGCGCAAGGCTTCTGCCTCAATCGCGCCGTTGATCTGGCGCAGCTGCACCTCGTTTTCGCTTTCCTGCTGCTGAATGCGGTTGAGCCGGTTCGTCGTCTCCTGAATAATCTCCTGCAAAATGCGTTGCGTGCCTGCGTCTTTGCAGACGATGGAGCGCACCTCGACCGCATGGATGAGCACGCCCCGTTCGGTATAAAACGGGTCGGCGGGGCGCACCACAGCATCGGCAATAATCGCATTAAACCCGGCCAGAAAGCGCTCCAACGACGCCTGCGAGACGGCCTGAATGATCACGCTGCGGGCGTGGGCACACACATCGCCGGTGATGTCGTCGGTGGTGCGCACCATCGTTTCGGCGTCCACAATCTGCCAGAAGAAGGTGATGCCGATGACGAGTTCCACATTGTCCTGGGTGCGCACTTCAAAGTCGTACCACATAAATTTGGGCCGCATGTCAATCTGCGTTACTCGCAGCTCCTTGCGGTCTTTGTGCAGCCCGCTCGACCAGCGAAACTGCACCAGTTCTTCGTAGGGCGCAAGGAAAAACGAACGCTCGGCGTCGTTGCCCCGCCGGAAGCGGTAGGCCCCGCTGCGCTCCTTAATCACCACCATCTCGTGGTCTTCCAACACCACCCGCTTGCGCACCTCCACCAATTCTTCCGTTGGCGCGGGCACAAACACCTGCGGCGTGGTAACAAGGCGCAGCTCGCCGCTGGCCAGGTTGCGCACCAGCACCGCCGTGCGTTCGTCAATGTTGATGCCGTCGCGGGCGCTTTCGAGAATCTCCTCGGTTGGGCCAAGCACTACGCTGGCCTCGCCGCGCACCACCCGGATTACCCCGTTGCGGCGGTCAATCAGCCGCATGTACTGGTTCTGCTTCAGCGGCATGGCCGTGAGTCGATCCATCACTTCGTCGTTGGGGCCGGGGAAGAAGAGCTGCGGCCCGATCTCGTTGCGCAGTTCGCCCGTCAGCACATTGCGCACCCGCAGATAGTCGGTCGGCTCCAGTGTCATGCCACTGCGGCGGGTGGCCAGCGTCAGTGGCGGGGCAACATAGGTGGTTGGGCCATTCACCACGCGTCGGCTGGTGAAGCTTTCAATCAGCAGTTGTTCGTTTTCCTTGAGGAAGTAGAGGCGGGGAAACAGCATAATGACCTCCTGTAGCAGATTGTAGATTGCAGATTGCAGATTGAGTCAGCATTGCAACGCGGTAACGTTCTAGCTGGCTAGCTCGAATGATCTGAAACTTGCAATGATAGTGTTGTCTTGGCACTTAATATAGTGTTATAATAACACTAATCTACTCACATGTCAAGCCCTATCGTGAAAGAGGTTGGAGATTGAAAATTGGCCTGCCCCACAGCTGAACATAGCCCCAATTACAGCGCAAGAAACGGATAGCCGCTCGCCTGGCCACCAGCTAGACTTGGGCTGGAACCACATGGAGAAGGAGTTGTTTGTGAACGCACAAAATCGAGTGATGGGGCCGCTGGAATGGGGGCTGTTGTTGCTGCTGTCGGTGCTTTGGGGTGGTTCGTTTTTCTTCAGCAAAGTGGCCCTGGCTGAGCTGCCGCCATTCAGCGTGGTGCTGGCGCGGGTGGGGCTGGCTGCCGTCGCACTGCATGTGCTTGTGCTGCTGGCGGGGCAACGCATGCCGACCTCGCTGGCCTTGTGGGGGCAATTCGCCATCATGGGCCTGCTCAACAACATGCTGCCCTTCAGTCTGATCTTCTGGGGCCAGACCCAGATTGCCAGCGGCCTGGCCTCCATTCTCAACGCCACCACGCCATTGTGGACGGTGCTGCTGGCCCATGTGCTGACGAAAGATGAGCGGCTGACGACCAATCGCATGGTCGGGGTGGTGTCTGGTCTCATTGGCGTCGTGGTAATGATTGGGCCGGACACGTTGGGCGGCCTGGGGCTGAATGTGCTGGCCCAACTGGCAGTGGTGGGAGCGGCCATTTCCTATGCCTGCGCGGGCATCTTCGGCAAACGCTTCCGCGAGGTGCCGCCCCTGGTCACCGCCACAGGGCAGATCACATGCACCAGCCTGCTGATGCTGCCAGTGGTGCTGCTGCTCGATCAACCGTGGGCACTCCCTGCGCCCAGCCTGGTGACATGGGGCGCACTGCTAGGCCTGGCGCTGCTCAGCACCGCCCTGGCCTACATCATCTACTTTCGGCTGCTGGCAACGGCAGGGGCTACCAACCTGCTTCTGGTAACCTTTCTTATCCCGGTGAGTGCCTTGCTGCTGGGCATGGGCCTGCTGGGCGAGCGGCTCAACTGGCAAGACTTTGTGGGCATGGCTTGCATCGGCCTGGGCCTGGCCGCCATTGATGGCCGCGTGCTGCGCTGGCTTCGTGGCGAGCGGGGCCAATCCACCGTTGCGCCGTGCCCCTAGCTGTGTTATGGTGAAACTGTGGTCAACATAGCACACCACGCCCAGTGAGTCCGTTCGTTTTATGTCAGATTTTAATCTACCAACCGAATTAGTCAGTGCTCTACGTCTGGCTCGCCATGTGGTGGCACTGACTGGCGCGGGCATTTCGGCGGAAAGCGGCCTGCCCACCTTCCGCGATGCGATGACCGGCCTGTGGGCGCAGTATCGCCCGGAGGAACTGGCCACGCCGGAGGCGTTTCAGCGCAACCCGAAGTTGGTCTGGGAATGGTATGCATGGCGGCGGCAGTTGGTGGAAGCAGCCGCGCCCAACCCGGCCCACCACGCCCTGGCGGCTCTGGAACGGCTAGTACCCCGCCTCACCCTCATCACCCAGAACGTGGACAGCCTGCACCAGCTGGCCGGGAGCAGCGCCGTGATCGAGTTGCATGGCAACATCCGTCGCACGCGCTGCTTTGCCAACGGCCACCCCGCCGAGACCTGGGATGAGTCCAAGGCGGTGCCGCCCCGCTGCACCATCTGCGGCAGCCCGCTGCGGCCCGGCGTGGTCTGGTTTGGCGAGCGGCTACCGGAAGAGGCTTTGAACAATGCGATTGAGGCCAGCGCCACATGCGATTTCTTCTTCTCCATCGGCACCTCGGGCATGGTGGAACCGGCGGCCTCGCTGCCCCAGGTGGCGCTGAAGTTTGGCGCAACGGTAATTTTTATCAATCTTGATGTTGAGGACAAAACCACACCACCGCTCTTTCGGCTGAACGGCAAGGCAGGCACGTTGCTCCCGGCGCTCGTCGCAGCAGCATGGCCAGATGATGGCGAGGTGGAAGGGTAACTACATACTGCGAACTGCGTACTGCGTGCTGCGTACTGCGTGATCAGAAATCCGGTATAGCCCGCGCAGGTGGGCTTCGCAGCTTCAAGCCGCGCCCTTTAGGGCTACGGCTAGCAAATATACCCGTTTAATTTCTTAAAACTCATAAGCAACACGCTGATGAAGATGAAACATTACATCCGGTATAGCTCGCGTAGGCGGGCTGCCTGTCCCTAGCCGCGCTCTTTAGTAGTCTATAAAAAAGTTTTCTGCCATGCAGGCTCGGTGTCACCCCGACCGCAGGGAGGGGTCTTCAACGCAGAACCATGCCGATTCCTCCCTACGGTCGGAATGACAACGCCGTTCGTTGGAGCCAAGAAAACGTCGTTCACAGACTATAGTAGGGCTACGGCCAGCCCGTATACCCGTTTTCATTTTTAAAGCTCATCAGCGTGTTTGAGCCGTTCAGACGCCGAATTCATTCAGTGGCTGAAGCAGAGCAAAACATAAGAAAACTTTTTGAACAGACTACGCAACATATTTCCCTCATTTCCTTCAATTCCTTTGCCTGTTCATAATTTATAACTCGTAACTCGTAACTCGTAACTCCCTTATGCCAGCAAACGCAAAACCACTGCAAGACTATTACGATGTGATTGTGATCGGGGCCGGAATCGGTGGACTCACCACTGCTGCCCTCTGCGCGGCCCGTGGCAAAAGCGTGCTGGTGCTGGAGCAGCACTACCTGCCGGGCGGCTCGGCCCAGACGTTTCCCCACAAGCAGTACCGCTTCGACGTTGGCCCGAAGCTCTTCTTCGGCATGGACGCGACGCGGGGCAACATGCGTTACCACCAGCAGGTGTTTGACGAAATCGGCGAGTACCCCGAACTGAGCCACTACGACAGCTACTACACCTTCCGGCACCCCCGGGGCTGCCTGCGGGTGGCAGGCTCCACCGAGGAGTACGTCGAGCAGCTGGTGGCGGCCTTTCCCGCTGATGAGTGGGGCATTCGGGAGTTCTACGCTCAGCTGGAGGAGCTGCACCGCATGTTTGTGGGCATGCCCAACCTGCCGCTGGACGACCCTGCCGCGCTGCTGCGGCTGGTCTGGCGGGTGCCGCTGGACAGGCTGCTGGCCATCAACTACTGGGCCAATCGCTCGCTGGGCGATCTGTTTGACCGCTACATCGCCAGCCGCGAGCTGCGGGCGATTATCAACGCCGAGTTTGTGGCCTTCTGCTACTCCGACATTGACAACGCCCCGGCTATTCTGGCGGCGCTGGTGCTGATCGAGCGGCACAAAGGCGGCGGCAGCTTCACCAAGGGCGGCAGCGGCGAACTGGCCCGGCTGCTCATTCGCGGGCTGGAAAAGCACGGCGGCCAGCTGCACTACCGTGCCTCGGTGCGCCGCGTCTGCATCAGCAATGGCGTGGCCCACGGCGTGGAACTGAACGATGGGCGCATCATCCATGCGACTCACGTCGTTTCCAACGCGGGTGTGGTGAACACCTTTGGGCGGGTGGGGACGGAGGTGAAGCCGCTGGTGGAGGAGCAGTGGCTACGACCGGCCACGCTGGAAAAGGTGGATCGGATGACGTTCACCGACTCCTTCTTCACCATCTTCGCCGGGGTAGACGAGCGAGTGTTTCCGCCCGGCACCGACCCGCACACGCTCTACATTGATGACTACTACCAGTCTACCGACGACTTGCGCATGATTTGCTTTTGCAACTCGTCGTTTAAGGACAAGGGCCTGGCCCCGCCGGGCAAGCATGCCCTGCAAATCATCTACTTCGACCCGGAGTTTTGCCGCTATGCCGATTGGCAACGCGATGCAAACTATGAAAGCCGCAAACAGGCTGCCTTCACGCGGGCGATGGCCATGGCCGAGCAGGTCTTTCCCGGCATCAGCGCCGGACTCGACTATGTGACATGCGGGACGCCGTTGACCTACGAGGATTACCTGGCGAAGTGGGGCGGCGGCTGGGGCGCACAGATGACGATTGACCAGTTCGCCTTCAAGCGCTTCCAGCACAAGACCGACGTGCGCAACCTGCTGCTGGTGGGGG
This sequence comes from Chloroflexaceae bacterium, assembly GCA_025454695.1. Classification (GTDB taxonomy): domain Bacteria; phylum Chloroflexota; class Chloroflexia; order Chloroflexales; family Chloroflexaceae; genus JALONX01. The sequence continues at coordinate 7,511 of JALONX010000171.1, read as the reverse complement.
CCGACACCCACCCCGGTATCGGCGTCGTCAGCGTGACGATGAGCGGCATCAACTGTGCCTACCACATCGTGCGGCCAAGCGAGCGCTGAACGCTGACGAGAGAACCAGGCACCAGGAACCAAGAACCGAGAACCGAGAACCGGAACGACGAACATCAGCGTCGTAGGGGCGCGGTCTGTGACCCGCCCGCGATGAAAAACGATGGACGATGGAACCGCACCACGATGAATGATGCAACGTTGCCCAAAGGTGTACAATGGCCAGTGTAGCGACGCCTCGCCGGGGCGTCGCTACACTGGCGACATGTGAACCATTGCAACGATAACGCTGGGAGGGCAACAATGAACGATACACGGCGTATTCCCAGGGGCTGGCGTACTCCACGGCCCGTTTTGCTCATCTGCATATGCTGTTTGATGCTCATGAGTTGCACGGGTGTCGCCAGTTCGACTACCCCACAAGTAGAAACATCCACGCATCGGCTTTTCCTGCCGACCATTCAGAATGGAGCAACGATGACACCGACACCTCCACCCCCCGCCACATTTCGCGTGCTGGTGTTCAGCAAAACCGCTGGCTTCCGCCACGGCTCGATAGAAGCTGGTCTGGCCGCTATTCGCCAACTGGCCAGCCAGCACAACTTTAGTGTGGATGCCACCGAGGATAGCACTGCCTTTAGTGACGCGAACCTGGCCCAGTACCAGGCGGTGGTGTTTCTGCAAACAACTGGCGATCTGCTCGACGAGAACCAGCAGAACGCATTGCAACGCTACATCCGCGCAGGCGGTGGCTTCGTTGGCATCCACGCCGCCGCCGACGCCGAGTACGACTGGCCCTGGTATGGTGAGCTGGTAGGGGCTTATTTCAAGAGCCATCCGGCCATTCAACAGGCGACGCTGGTGGTGGAAAACCGCACGCACCCCAGCACGCGCCATCTGCCGGAACGCTGGACTCGCACCGACGAGTGGTACAACTTTCGCACCAACCCACGCCCCAACGTTTCCGTGCTGATCAGCCTGGACGAAAGCAGCTACCAGGGCGGCGACATGGGCGACCACCCCATCGCCTGGTTTCGCCCCTTTGACGGCGGACGCACCTGGTACACCGGTTTGGGCCACGGCGACGAGACTTTCAGCGAGCCGCTGTTTCAGCAGCATCTGCTGGGGGGCATTCTTTGGGCGGCGGGGCAGGCGACGCTGGCGGGGGAGTAAACGGGTTTGTCTGCCCCAGATAGCCTAACACCACCAGCAGAATCTCGTCCACACACTGCTGCGGCGTCAGCGGGACGGGCGGGTGCAACACCAGCTGGTGCGTCAGGTGGTCGGCCACTTGCACCAGCACATAGGCCGTGAGTCCAGGGCTTCCCTGCTCTGCCACCCCGTAGCGTGCCAGCAGCTGCCCCACCGCTTCAACGATAGACTGCTTCAACCTGGCCAGCTTCTCTTGGGCTTCGCCCGGCAACACCACCTCCTCCGACAGCAAGCGATGCAGCTGCGGGTTCAGGGCGTGCATGTCCACAAACCCGGCCACAATCACGCGCAGGGCCTGGGGCAAAGTGAGATCGGCTGCATGCGCCCTGGCAAACACCACGCCCGCCAGTGTCTGCACTTCCGCCAGATGTTGATCAACCAGCGCCACCAGAATTGCGTCCTTGTTGGGGAAGTATTGGTAGAGTGAACCCACCGACACCCCCGCCCGCTCGGCGATGCGTGCTGTGGTGCCCGCCGCATAGCCGTGGCGCTCGAAAACCTGAACAGCCGCATCCAGTATTGCTTCAACTGTAAAGCGTGATCGCTCCTGCGAGGGCATTTTACGGCGATCTTTTTGTGATAATGCTTTACGCATGGAGACACCTCAAATGCGACTAGACAAGCTTACGTAAAATCGGTATGCTACAACCTATCAGCCTGATGCACTGGCTGACAGAGCAGAAAAATGTTGAAGGAGTATACCTGATGTACGCAACAGCAACAATGCAACCGATCGAAAAACCGTATTGGCACCACTATTATGACTCTGCTACGATTGCCCGCGCCGAGGGGCTGATGCAGGAACATACGCTGCGTTCAGGCGACGATGACCTGTATGTCAATGTCTACCAGCGCCCCGAGCGCGATGCGCCGGTGTTTGTCGGGAACCACGGCGGCGGTGGCTACTCCGGCATATTTATCCCGCTGGCGCTGGCCTTCTACGAGCGGGGCTACACCGTGGTGATCGCCGACATGCAGGGCCATGGGCGTACCGGCGTCGGCCCCACCAAGGGCGACTTCACCATTGACGGGATGGCCCGTAACATTGTGGACGTGGTGGCGTGGGCCAGGCAGCGCTACAGCGGCCCGGTGTTTATGGGCAGCGGCAGTATCGGCTCGGGCATCACCTACAACGCGGTGGCGATGGGTGCCGCCGTTCATGCCGTGGCCACGGCCCAACTCTACGCCTTCGACGACCCGCGAACCGCGTTGCTGGTTTCAAAGTTCGCGCCGCTGGCCAACATGGCTGGCCTGGCCTGGGGCATCAAGCGCATCACCCGCCCGCTGGCCCGGCGCTTCCCCAGGCTGCGCCTGCCCTATCTGCCGATGGCTCATTGGGACGCCATGTTTGATGAGCGCGATCAGGGGCGGGGCTTTGTGCCGATCTGGAAGCGCGACCCCTACACGCCCCGCAGCATCACCCTGCGTGCCCTGGCCAGCATGCAATACTCGCCGCCCCGCATCCCGCTTGCCCAGAACCAGACACCCTGGCTGGTGATCAACACTATGCGCGACAAGATGGTGCCGCCCCATGTAACGGAGGAAACCTACCAGCGGTTGGGCGGCCCAAGGCAGTATGTGGAGATGGACTGGGGCCACTTCTCGCACCAGCCCGCCTTTACCGAGCAGTTTGTGAGTCTCACCGACGCATGGTTCAAGCTGCACGGGCCGAGCCGTGAGCGGGCAGGGAATACGTAGACTGCGTGACACGCATCTGGTATACGCCTGAAGAACTGGTGCAACTGGGCTTCGCTCGCTCACCCGTGGTGATGCTGAACGAAGCCCACAAGGGCCAGCAGCGCTGCCTGCGCACCCGCCTGGTGGGGCGGCGGGTGCTGCCTGTGGCCCATGCCGCCGGTGCCCGCTTTCTGGCGTTGGAGGCGCTGCACCCTGAGGTTGCCGAATTCGCCAACAGCAGCCGCAGCCTGCCGCCCGTGACAGCTGGTTATTTTGCTCAGGCAGAGATGCAAGCCCTGGTGCATGCAGCCCTTGAATTAGGCTGGACGTTGATTCCCTACGAGGCCAACGGCTTGCGCTACTTCGACCCGGAGGCAGCGCGGCTGCAACCAGCCCGTTTAAGCAAGAAAGAAGCAACGTTCCTTGCTCGTCACCAGCGCACACTGCTCTCCTTATCCTACACCAACTGGCGTGAGCAGCAGCAAGCGGAAAACCTCATTCGAGCCTTTGTGCAGCTGCCCCGCCGGAGCCGCATGCTAGTCTGGTGCGGCAACAGCCATCTCTACAAACAGCCCCTTGGTCGCTGGCAGCCAATGGGCTACCACTTCCACCGACTCAGCGGCATTGAAGCCTTTGCTATTGACCAGACCACCACCGTGCAGTTCTCTCCTTTGCTCGGCATAGTAAACGCCCTACGGCTCTGGCCCATTGCTCATGTGCTAGGGCACCACGGCGGCACAGCGGGCTATCTTCTTCCCTCCCGGCGACGCAGCGGGGTTGACGCCCTGCTCCTTTCCCTGCACAATGGAATGGAGTGACTTTGAGTTACGAGTGGTGAGGCTAGTCTACACTAGGTATCAAAAAGTTGACGGTTGGCAGTGGAACGCGTTGGGGAACTCCCTGGCTTCAAGGAGAAGAGCTACCAGGGCGACGGCACGGGCGACCACATAGCGCCTATGCTACAATGCACTGGATGATGCACAAGACTACGAAGGAGGTGTTCGATGATTGTTGACATTGAACTGACCCGCCGCGATAAGAACCGTTATGCCGCTCGTGCGCTTCAGTTTCCCGACCTGGTAGTCGAGGCCCCTTCACGAGAAGATGCCCTAACACAAATTCGCCAAGCCCTTCTTTCGCGCCAGCAGGCTGGCGTCGAATTTGTTCAGATAACCCTTGATGAAACGTCCAACGGCACCGCTAGTGTCTGGCCTCGTCACGCAGGCATGTTCCCCGACGATGAAACAACGCGCATCATGTTATCGGAAATCGAACAACAACGTAAAACCCTTGACCAGGACGCAGGCCAATGATCTTTCTGCTTGATACTGACCACGTCAGTTTGGATCAGTGCGGTCATCCCCTGGTGCGACAACGTGTGCAACAAGCAGGGCCAACGAATATTTGTATTAGTGTTATTACAGTTGAGGAGCAGATGCGCGGCTGGCTGGCCGCGATTCGAGTAGCGAACACAAGTGAGGCTCGTGTTCTTGCCTACCAACGGTTCCGTATGGCATTTGAATACCTGTCTAGCTTTACCGTGTACGACTTTACAACAAACCTGGATACCCAGGTAAGCACGTTTCGCAGCCAGGGTATTCGTGTAGGGACACAGGATTTGCGTATTGCTACGGTTGCACTTGCCCATGGGGCAACCCTGGTGACACGCAACCGCACTCATTTTCAAGCTATTCCAGGGTTGTTGCTAGTAGACTGGTCACAATCCTAATTTCCAACCATGGACGAACTGATCAACCTGCGTGAGTCGGCCTTGCGCCTGTTTACCGGCTCGCGGGCGAACGAGGTGCTGAACGATGCACCCGCTGCCACCACCGCGCCGCTGGATGGCCCGGCCCTGGCGGCAGCCTTGAAGCGGGCCGTCAACCAGTTTAAGGCCGAGGCGATGGACGAAAGCGGCACCCGTGTGGATTACACCCGGCTGCGGGAAAGCGAGGGCTACCGCCGCTACTGGAGCGAACTCACGCCCCAGCTGCGCATGCTGAACCTGGCGACGCTGGCGACGCGGGAGGAGCGGCTAGCCTTCTGGATCAACCTTTACAACGCGCTGGTGATTGATGCCGTGGTTGCCTACGAGGTGCGCGAAAGCGTGGCCAGCCAGCTCTGGGGGATGACCTTTTTCACCAGGGCGGCTTACAACGTGGGCGGCATGCGTTTTTCATGTAACGAGATTGAGCATGGCGTGTTGCGGGGTAATGCTGGAAATCCCTTTTTGCCCGGCCCCCAGTTCGCCGCCAACGACCCCCGCCTGGCCCACATGGTCACCCCGGTTGATCCCCGCATCCACTTCGCCCTGAACTGCGCCAGCCGCTCCTGCCCGCCCATCGGCGTCTACAGTGTCGACGCCATTGACACGCAGCTTGACCTGGCGGCCCGCAGCTTCGTCGCCGCCGATGTAGCCGTAGACGAGACCCAGGGCGAAGTGCTCATCTCCTCGATCTTCAAATGGTACGCCGAGGATTTTGGGGGCGCAGCGGGGGTTGTGGCCTTTCTCCGCCAGCACCTGCCCGACGACGAGCGCCGCACATGGCTGCTGGCGGCCCAGCAGGGGCGGCTGGTGTATCGCGAGTATGATTGGGGGCTGAATGTCTGAAACCAGAAGCGCTCACAAAGGCACAAAGGCACGAAGATAGGGCAGGGGTTGATGTATCTCAAATACTCTGCGAGCTTTGCGGCCCTTCGATGCCTCAGGACAGGCTTTGCGAGAGCCTTTCGAATTAGCTCGTAACAGCGTGGTATACTTTGAGTGCAGCTACCCGAAGGGACGGATGACAGCGCAGCGACAGACACATGTGACAGAGGCCGGATACCTGGCTTTTGAGCGCATCAGCGATACAAAGCACGAGTATTTCGCCGGAACCGTCTATGCGATGGTCGGTGGGAGCGTGCGCCACAACCGGATTGCTGGCAGTGCCTACGCTGATCTCTATGCTCAACTACGGGGGCGCGACTGCAACATCTATCCCAGCGACATGCGCGTCAAGGTGGTGCAAACGGGGTTGTACACCTACCCTGACATCAGCATCGTCTGCGGGCACGAGCAATTTGAGGACGACAAAGAAGACACCCTGCTCAACCCGGTTGTAATCATCGAAATCCTTTCGCCCTCCACGGAGAAATATGACCGGGGCAAGAAGTTCCAGCACTACCGCTCACTCTTCTCCTTGCGCGAGTACATCCTCATCTCGCAACATGAGTATCATATTGAGCGCTTTGTGCGCCAGGCGGATAATTCCTGGAACCTTTCAGAAGCAACCGGGCCTGATGAACAGATCGATCTGACCACCATTCAATGTGTACTGGCACTTAAAGATGTGTACGAGAGAGTTGCCTTCCTTCCCGATGAGGAAGGAGAATGATGATAACCGGACGGGTTGTTTCAGGAGGGCTACATGACAGTGAGTGAAACGTTGTCGAACGTGAGATTTGTGGTGGACGAACACGGCGAACCAACCGCTGCTTTGCTTGATATTGCCACCTGGCAACAGGTTGTGCAGCTGCTGGAAGAGGCTGAAGACCAGGGACTGGTGCGAAGCTACCTGGAACGCCGTCGTACTGCGGCAACACCCGAGGCAATGGGGCTTGTTCCGTGGGAAGAGGTTGAGGCCGAACTTAATCGCAGTGAAGGGCACGACCGTGCGACTTTGGGTTGAGCCTGCTGCGGTAGCTGAAATTACCTCACTTCCTGGCAATGTGCGCCAGAGAGTACGTCGTGCCATTCAAGAGCTTCCTGAACAACCGCGTCCTCCTCATAGCAAACGCCTCGATATTCCTGCTGATCTAACCTCACCAGGTTTTGAGCCACGCCGTCTTCGTCTAGATGCGTGGCGTATCATTTATGTGATAGACGAAGAGTGGAACATCATCACAGTTCTGGCCGTTCGCAGACGTCCGCCATACAATTATGATGATTTGGGCGAGATGCTCAAACGCATACGCGACTCCTAACCTCCACCTTCAGCCCTATGTCATAACCAAACATATGTGCTATACTCTAGTAAAGTATGAACTCAACCACGAGGAGGCACTATGTTCGGCATCAACGGCCTGCTCTACATCCCCGGCTACATCAGCCCGCCGCACCACGATTTTCTGGTTCAGACGATTGACGCCCAGCCCTGGCGGGGCGACCTGGCCCGCCGCACCCAGCACTATGGCTATGTCTACGACTACCGCGCCCGCAAGGTGGAGCCGTCGGCCTACCTGGGGGCCTTGCCGCCCTGGTTGCAGCGCATTGCCGCCCAGCTGCGGGCCGACGAACTGGTGCAGCATGAGCCAGATCAGGCCATCATCAACGAGTACGAGCCGGGGCAGGGCATCGCCGACCATGTGGATTGCACGCCCTGCTTCAACGACGTGGTGATCAGCCTGTCGCTCGCTTCGGCGGTGGTGATGGATGTGAAGCAGAAGGGCCAGAGCGTGCCAGTGCTGCTGGAACCGCGTAGCCTGCTGGTGCTGCGGGGCGAGGCCCGCTACGATTGGACTCACGGCATCGCCCGCCGCCAGCATGACACGGTGAATGGCGAAATCCTACCACGGGGTCGCCGCCTTTCCGTCACCTTCCGC
>JALONX010000170.1 GCA_025454695.1 Chloroflexaceae bacterium | reverse complement strand
GGGCGACAAATCTTCACTCTGTAGCAGGCGCACCACCGCCAGGTCGGCGCGATTCAGCAGGCGGCGCACGTAGGAGAAGTAGGCTCGCATGTCGGCGTCTGCCGTGGCATAAAAGGCATCGAGCCGCTGCAACGAGCGGTCGCCCGGCCCTTCGCGCAGTTGCAGCGCGGCGCGGGCGGTAGCCTGGGCTTCTAGCACATAGCCCGTGACAAAGGGGTGCGACGGCGAACCGGCCCACCATCCCCAGCCGCCGTCCAGGTTCTGCATAGCGTCAAGGCGGGCATTGGCTGCCAGCACCATCACCCGCCACGGCCCTTCCTCTTCTGCCGTGGCGCTGCGGGCCAGCGCCGTGCTGAGCAGCAGCAGACTCGCTTCTTCTTCCACGCTGCGCTGCGGGCGGTTCATCAGCACGCGGGCGCTGTGGATCACGGCGGCGCGGCTGTTGGGAGCTACGGCCAACTCCAACGAGGGGCTGCCGCCGAGGGCCTGCGCATTTGAAATGGCGACCGTGCGGCTAAGCGGCAGGTTGGGCTCCAGCGTGGTCGTTTCCAGGGGCAGGTCGGCCAGCACCGGCAGACTCAGCGTGGTGGTGGCATCGGACAGGCCAGTGGCACTGGCCCGCAGCCGCAGTGTCACGGTGGGCACAGCGCTGGCGTTGGCATTCCATGCAACCCGGTTTTCGCCGCTGGCGGGCACCTCCACACGCTGCACCGGGCCGTTGCCCACCAGGGTTGCGCCGCCCACATCCAGCGTTAGCTGGGCCTGCACCGCCTGGCCGCTGCTGTTGCCAAGCGTCACTTCAATCTCGGCTTCGTCGCCGGGGCGCAGGCGGGCCGGGGCGGTAGTTTGTAGCGCCAGCGGCGTTTCCAGTGCAATGGTGGCATCGGCCTGGCCAAACAGGTTGGCCCCGCTGGCCGCCAGCGCCACCACCCGCCAGCGACCGCCTGTCTGCGGCAGCGGCAGCCGCACCACCGTCGGGCCGTTGGCCGTGGTTGTCACCAGCGTCTGGAGATTGGCCTGCAGCAGCGCCACCTCGCCCGCACTCGTGGCGCGGTTCGGGCGGGCGGCACTAGCGCCCGCCTGGCCCTCGCTTAAGGCCGTGCTAAAACCACCCGGCGACAGCGGCGTGAGTCCATTCAACAGGTCGGGCAGCGGGCCGCCGTCGTCGCGCACCAGCCCCAGCCAGACGCTGGCGGCCACAGCCTGGTTCTGTTCATCGCTGGTGCTGAGGCTGAACTGGGCCACCTCGCCGGGGGCATACACGGCCCGGTCAGGGGTGATAAGCGTCGTCAGCCGGGGCAGACCATTGGCCAGCGCCAGGCTCGTTTCACCCACCCGCAGCGGCCCACCCGCCGCCGCCAGCAGACTCACGGGCGTCAGCGGGGCCAGGTCGGGCGTCACACTCACAGTAATCAGCTCGCCCGCCCGCACGGGCTGGACTCGCGTGCTGGCGGTGCCGTTCCGTTCCAGCGTCAGCAGCGTGCTGGCCTGGGCATCGGGCAGCGTCACCAGCAGCCGGGCCACATCGCCCGGCTGATACCGCTCGCGGTCGGCTACCAGGCCCACCCGCCCCGGCGCATTCACCCATGGGGCTGCGCCCGGCCCGGTGACCCAGAAGCTGGCGGCGGCTCGCTGGTTGCCCACCTGCGCCACCACCCGATACTCGCCGGGGTCAAACGTCACCAGCGTCAGGTCGGCCCGGCCCTGGGCATCGCTCACGGTGTTGCGGGGCGCAATCGCCCGGCTCTCGCGCAGCGTGCCATCAGCCTGGCGCACGCGGCGCAGCACCTCAAGCGACACCTGCGCACCGGAGGCTGGCGCACCATCGGGGCCAAGCGTCAGTAGCTCTATCGTCGGTCGTTCATCCTGCACCACAATGCGGCTCGGCAGGCGCAGGCCGACCTGTGGGCCGGGCGGGCGAGCCACCAGGTTAGCAAAGGCGATTGCACTTGCGCCGCCTGGTTCCTGCACCCGCGCACTCACGGCTAAGCGTAGCGTCTGGCTCAGGGTCGCCGTTTCGGGCAGCGGCAGCGTAAACTGGCCCGCGCCGTCGGTGCTGCCCGTGCCGCTGAAGGGACGACTGGCCACCTCGCGCTCATCGTCGCTGAAGACAAAGCCATCACGGGGCGGTGGCGGGGCGGGCACGGCAGTCGCCTCCCATGTGACGGGCAGCCCGGCGGCGGGCGCGGCGGCGCTGCTGGCCTGAAGTTGCAGCTGTCCCGCGTCACCAGAAACCAGCGCCAGCTTCAGATGCGCATCCGGTTGCACCACGTTGAGCGGCAGACTCACGCTGCTGCCACCAACGGCAGCCTGCACCGTGTAGCTGCCGGGTGGCAGCGACTCCGTTAGCGGCACGGTGGCGCTCACAATGCCACTTTCCGGCAGCAGCAGGCTGGTGCTGGTCACCGTGCTGGTTGGCCCTTGCAACGTAAGCGACATGCGGGTGTTGGCGGCGGGCAGAACCAGGCTGCCATCATCACCAATCTGGCGCACAAAGCCATGGAGCCGCATGGTTGCGCCGGGGGTGTAGGTGGGCTGGTCGGTGAAGAGAACCAGGCGCATGGTGGGGGCCGCTGCAAGCGGAGCACTGGCCGGAGCCAGCCAGTCGCTGCGCACCAGGGCCAGGTCGGCACCGCCCGCCACCACCAGATAGGGCGCGGTGCTAGCCGAACGTTCCAGCGTCGTCTGCCAGAGTCCGCTCCCATCGCTGCGGCCCTGGGCCACCACCGCCCCCCGCCAGTAGAGCGTCACGGGCACATCGGCCAGGGGTGCGCCGCTGTTGGCATCCGTCGCCCAGACGATAGCCTGCACCTGGCTCAACTTCAGCGCCAGGGCTACCCGGCTGACGAGCAGCACCAGGTCGGCCTGTTGCCCTTCCGGCGTGCGCAGCCGCAGGTAGTAGGCACCGGGCGCAAGCGGACTCGCGGCGTTTTCCACCAAAGCAATGCCCGAGCGGGCAATCTGGCCCGGCGGATCGTTCAGCGTCTCGCGCCAGGCACGGATCAGGGGCAGGTTATAGCGCTCCGGCAGGAAATTACGCCACTCTTCCTCGCTAAACTCCAGCGTCCGCAGCAGGGTAGCCTCGTCGAGCGTGTAGAGCGCCATGTCGAGAGCGCTGATGTTGGTGCGTTCCAGCGGCAGGCTGGCGGCGTTGCCAGTGGGCAGCGTCAGCAGCCGCCCGTTGAGTCCCGGCACGGCCAGAGCGGGCGGGGCGGGTGCAGTTTGAAAGCGTACCTGGCCCGGCTGGCCCAACGCCGCACCATTGCGGGAAGCCACCGTTGGTGCAATCGTCAGTGTGTAGGTGGTGGAGGCCCGCAGCTCGGCCAGCAGGCGCACCTCCGTGCCGCTGCTGCTAATGTCAAGATTAGCAACCGCTGGCTCAAGGTTGATTCCCGCCCGCAGCGTGGCCTCGTCCATGGGCGTGTTAAACAGCAGGCGAATGGCCTGGCCCGGCACCAGCAGCTGGCCATCACCGGGCAGCCGCCCCACCAGCGTCGGCGGCGGCTCCACACCAAAGCGCCAGGGCGTGGGCGTGGGGGCCTGTGAGGCCAGGGTGATGTTGTAGCTACGGCCCGCTTCCCAGCCCACCGTCGGCGTAAATGTCACCACCTGAGTGCCGGTGATCAGAGTGGTTGTGGCCAGTTCCCCCGTCACCGTCGGGCTGATCTGCAAGCTGGCCCGCAGCGTGTTAATCTCCAGCGGTTGCGACAGCGTTAGCACCAGGGGCTGGCGGGTGCCCACGTTCTGCTGGCCGTCCGCCGGGCGGCGCGCAAGCAGTTCCGGCCCACGGGTGCGCCATGTCCATGTAAAGGGTTGCTCCAGCTGTGCCCCGCGCAGGTCGGCCAATCCCGCACCGATGGTGGCGCGGTAGGGCGTGTCGGGCAGCATGGGCCGGGCGGGGCGCAGCAGCAGCGTGTGCTGGTTGAGCCAGCGAGCCTCGCCGTCCAGCGGCGGCTCGATCTGCAATTGCGACAGGCTGGCGGGCTGGTCAATCTGCTCTGGCCCCACAATGGCCTGGCTAAACACCAGCGCCAGAGCAGCATCAGTGGCCACGCCTTCGTTGCGGGGCAGGGCTGCCACCACGGCGGGGGCATTGGTGGTGCGGAAGGAGGCGACCAGCGGCGTTTCCAGCGGCACCCACCAGCGGCTCAGGGCACCAGCAGCCAGGCGCATAGTGTAGGTCGCATCGGGCGCAAAGCCCCGGCCTGGGGTAAAAACCAGGGTGCGGCCATCGTCGCGCCATGTAAAATTGCCCTCAATGGGCGGCTCGATCTGGATCAGCCGCTCGACTGAGGCCTGGTTCATCGGCTGGTTAAAGCCAAACAGCAGTTCGCTACGGGGCAATACATCGGCAGCACCGGGGGCGGGTGAGACTCGCACCAGAGCCGGGCGTTCGATCCACGGTGCGACGGGCAGCAACAACCGCACGGCTCCTCCCAACATCAGGAGCAGTGCCACAACGCCGATACAAATTGTCCAGAACCGCGCAAGAGAGCGCAGAACCCGCACGCTGCTTCCCCCAACTCAACTTGCTTCCTCTGGTGCGAGGTGTAGTATAGCACAAGGTGAGGAGAACCGAGAACCGGCCTCATGAAACATAATCCGTAATCCGTAATCCGTAATCCGTAATCCGTAATCCGTGATTCAATGAAAACCAATGGCGTTGGGGCGTGATCTGCGACCCGCCCTCGCTGTCATTCGCCGCATTGCAATGCAAAAACAACGCAACCCAACGTTGTAGGGGCGAGCCTTGTGTTCACCCTTACACCGTTCCATCGTTCATCGTTCATCGTTTGCACGGCAGACGGGTCAGCGACTGCGCCCCTACGAATCCATTTGGTTATCGGTGTTCACAAAAAACCTCCGCGCCCTCCGCGTCCTCTGCGGTGAAAAACAACTCTCGTTGACGAACCGCCCTTGCCGTGCAATCATGCAGCCAACGTTGTGATGATAAAACCAATCACTCATCTCCAATCACTAGTCTCCAATCGCTAATGCAAGAATCACCCATTTTGACCCTTTACAGCCGTCTGCTGAGTCTCAAGTTGCTGCCACGCACAGGCTGGTTGCAGCGGGGCGTGGCGCAGCCCGAAAGTGTGGCTGAGCATACCTTTGGCGTGGCAGCCCTGGCGCTGCTGCTAGGCGACACGTTGCCGGGCCTGGATCGGGGCAAACTGCTGAGCATCGCCCTGCTCCACGACATGGCCGAGGCGCTGATGGGCGACATGCCTGCCTCGGCCATGCGCTTTTTGAGCCGGGGCGCGAAAAAGGAAGCCGAACGGCAGGCGTTTGCCGAACTGGTGGCGGGGTTGCCCCAGGCCGATGAATACTTGAGGCTGTGGCAGGAATACGCCGAGGGCAGCAGCGCCGAGGCCCGTCTGGTGAAACAGCTCGACCGGCTGGAAATGCTGGTGCAGGCCCTGGCCTACGAACAGGCGGGCAACCGTAGCCTGGCCGAATTCTGGGATGCCCCCGACGCCGAGTGGAGCGACGAGTTCCCCGCCGTGCAGGCGCTGGCGCGGGAGTTGGCAGCGAAACGTGAAACGTGAAACGTATTGCGTGAAACGTGCTGCGTAATTCGTACTGCGTAATTCGTGAAACGTGAAACGTGAAACGTGCTGCGTAATTCGTACTGCGTAAACTAGGCAATCGTCAATCGTCAATCGTCAATCGTTAATCAAGGGTTTCCCATGCACACAACTGTCAACGGTATTTCACTCTTCTACCGCGACGAGGGCGCTGGCCCGGTGGTGCTGCTGGTTCACGCTTTTCCGCTCAACGGGGCCATGTGGGAGAGCCAGGTGGCGGCATTGCGGGGCAGCTACCGGGTGCTCGTGCCCGACCTGCGCGGCTTTGGCCAGAGCCAGGTGACCGACGGCCCAACCCACATGGCAACTATGGCCGATGACCTGGTGGCGCTGCTGGACTCACTCGGGGTGGCGCAGGTGGTGCTGGCGGGACTTTCGATGGGGGGCTATGTGGGCATGGCCTTTGCCCGCACGCATGCGGGGCGGCTGCGGGGGCTGGTGCTGGCCGACACCCGCGCCGGAGTGGACTCACCAGAGGCACAAGCGGCCCGCGAAACCAACGCCCAACTGGCCGAGCGCGAGGGCGTGGCAGCTCTGGCCGACAAGATGCTACCCAACCTGCTAGCCCCCGCCGCCCCGCCGGAGTTGCACGCCCAACTCAAGGCGATTGCCATGGGGAACCAGCCCGCCGGAGTGGCCGCCGCCCTACGGGGCATGGCCCTGCGGGACGACTCAACTGGCTTCCTGCCCCAGATCAACGTGCCGACCCTGATCATCGTGGGGAGTGCAGACAAAACCACGCCGCCCAGCGAAGCCCGCGCCATGCACGCCGCCATCCCCGGCAGCCACATGGTAGAAATCGCCGACGCAGGCCACTTAAGCAACGTGGAGCAACCGGAAGCGTTTAATGCAGCGTTGTTGGGGTTTTTGAAGCGGTAAGAACCAAGAACCGAGAACCGAGAACCGCGTAGGGGCGAACCTTGTGTTCGCCCACCGAGCACCAGGGAAATGAAGGAGATAAAGGAAATGATGCGAAATTGCTCAGAATAAGTTCCCTTATTTCCTTAATTTCCTTTGTGTTTCAGGAATCGCCATTCGCCAATCGCCCATCGCCTATCTACCACCTGCCCAGCGCTCCTTATAATCCTGGCCGAGGACAATAACGATGTCGGCGGTGGCGTTGGGGGCCGGGGTGTTGGGGCTGGGAATTTCGATATAGCGCGGCTCGATGCCGAGCAGATCGGCCAGGCGCTGGCGCGTTTCGGGCCGCCCGGTGTAGTCAATAATGGTGGTGTTGGGGTAGAGGCGCGGCGCGTCGCCAGCTTCCGTCATCAAAAAGCCCTGTGAGGTGAGGCTAAGGGTGACGCGGGTGGCCAGGCCCTGCACGCCTGCGCCGTTCTGCACCTGGATGCGGGCCAGTTCCACATTGCTGTCGGGGCCAGCCTGCAAGCGGGCCACCAGTAGCGCAATGTCATTTTTGTCCCAAAAAATGTCCGACGGCCCCTGGGACACAATCTTCACATCGTCCGGGTTGATGCTGAGGCGCATAATCCGCTCTGGATTAAGTTCCTGCGCAAAGGCGGCCAGCCCCCGCAGTGCATTGAGATCGCTCAGGGGCAGCGTGGTTTGCACGCTCTGTTGCAGCTCGCGGGCCATGTCGGGCAGCAGGGCCACCTGCGAGAGCAGGTTGCGGCTGCGCACCTCGGCCAGAATGGCCTGCAACACCTGCTGCTGGCGGCGGCTACGCTCAAAGTCGTTGGTGGAGTGGCGCGAACGGGCATATTTCAGGGCCATGCTGCCGTCCATCACCTGAAGCCCGGCAGGAACATAGAGCCGTTCAAAGCCAAAGTCCTCGGTGGGATACTCCGGGTCGAGCAGGGTTTGCGGCACATCCACCAGCACCCCGCCCAACACATCCACCACCCGCTGAAAGCCCTGAAAATCCACCTGCGCGATATAATCAATCTTCAGGCCGAGAAAATCTTCCACCGTTTCGGCTGCCAGTGCGCCACCGCCCTCGGCAGGCCGGGTGCCTTCGCCATACAGCTCTTCGGCGTTTTCATAGCCGTTGCGATAGGCCATGTTAATCTTCTGCTGGCCGAATTCCGGGATTGTCACCACCGAGTCGCGGGGGATGGACAGCATGCCCGCCCACTTTTCAGCCGGATTTACATGCACAACAATGATGGTATCGCTACGCACGCCCTCGGTCGGGTCATCGCGCTGGTCAACCCCAATCAGCAGTACATTGAACGGTTCGGAAAGGGCGGCAGGAAGCGGGGCGGGCGCGTTGTCTTCACCGCCAACAAGCTGGTTCTGGCGGGCGTCGCGCTGTTCAATGCCCTCAAGGGTGGCGCTGGTCTGGTTTAGCAAAAAACCTACCAGTGCGCCAAAGGTGACAAGCACCAGCAACAGCCCCAGGGCCAGGTTGCGGCTACATCCACCGGGGAGGCGGCGGCGCGGGGGAACGCGATTTGTCCGACGTTGGCGTACACGTTCACGGGCACTTAGATACCGGCGGGACGGGCGAACAGGGGCCATACCCTTCTTTCTTAATCTGTTCCCGGTGCGGTGCTACCGCCCGGCTCAAACGGGAAGGTAATCTGCATGCGGCGCACGGGC
Organism: Chloroflexaceae bacterium; assembly: GCA_025454695.1. Lineage (GTDB taxonomy): Bacteria > Chloroflexota > Chloroflexia > Chloroflexales > Chloroflexaceae > JALONX01. Next base: position 1,384 of record JALONX010000170.1, on the reverse strand, counting down.
TGCTCGGTGTTGTGCGTCGCTGTTCTTGGCAGCACCGCCAGCGTAACAATGCTAATGTCGTCGTCTGGCTTACCGCGCTCCAGTTCAAGGGCCTGGCGCAGCAGCCCCTCAGTTAGCTCGTTGGGGTCACGCCCGGCGGTGGCCGACCAGGCAGCCAGGTGGTTGGTGAGTTCCAGATCTTCGCCATAGCGTTCACCGGCCTTCAACAAGCCATCGGAGAACATCACCATGTAGGTGTAGGCTTCCACCGGCAACTCCGTCACCACTGGCTTGCTCATAGCCTGGAGGCCAATCGGTGCTGACGGCTCGTTATAGCTCTGCATGCCGCGTTTGGACAGCACAAAAAACGGGGCCGGGTTGTTGCGCGACATGAGGATGGTGCCGCTGGCAAAATCTACCGAGAGGATGTTGAGGGTGGCCGCGGCCTGACCCATGCGGTAGGTGTAGAGATAATCATGCACGGCACGGGCAACGGCGCTGTCGCGGGCGCCATCCTTCAGTAGCGAGATAGCGCGGGTAGTAACCAGGTTGCTGAGGGTCTTGGCCCCGCGCCCGGTGCCCTGCCCATCCACCAGCACCAGCGACAGGCCCCCGCCAGGGCGCTCAATCGCCTCCAGGGTGTCGCCGCTTTCACCAGCGGCATGGGTGCCAATTTTCGCTACCGCCACCTGAATATCGAGCATGGCTAGCCTCAACGTCACACTGTCGCGCCTATTCTGGTATTGTAGTGCCTTTCAGCGTCGAGGGCAAGTGATGATTTGGTGAAGCGTGAAACGTGAGGCGTGAAACGTGAGGCGTACTGCGTACTGCGTAAGCTCAAGGGAAAGAAGGGAAAGAAGGGAAATAGGAGTGCGGACGTTAGTCCATGAAATGCGTCTATGGGCCACAACGCGGACTAAAGTCCGCACTACGGATCAATCGTCAATCGAGTAATCGTCAATCGTCAATCAATAATCTCTGCGTCTCTGCACCTCTGCGCCTCTGCGTTTCCTGCCCGGCTCCCGGCTCCCGTCGTGCTATAATCCCCGCCGTGCATATGTTTCAACAAGGAGACGACGATGTCCGAACCAAGCGTGTATAAAAACTTCATTGGCGGCGAGTGGGTGGCTAGCCAGAGCGGCAAAACCTATGCCCGGCCCAACCCCGCCGACACCCGCGAGATTGTTGGCGTGTTTCAAGATAGCGACGGGCGCGATGTGGCCGCCGCCGTGGCCGCTGCCCAGGCCGCCTACCGCACATGGCGGCTGGTGCCCGCCCCCAAACGGGCCGAAATTCTCTACCGGGCGGCCCAACTGCTGATGCAGCGCAAAGCCAAAGCGTCGCACGACATGACCAGGGAGATGGGCAAGGTGCTGGCCGAAACCGGCGGCGACGTGCAGGAAGC
>JALONX010000169.1 GCA_025454695.1 Chloroflexaceae bacterium | reverse complement strand
CAGTTCACCAGACTCGCAGCACACACAATCGCCACTCGCCACTCGCCACTCGCCACTCGTCACTCGCAACTCGTCACTCGTCACTCGTCACTCGTCACTCGTCACTCGTCACTCGTCACTCGTCACTCGTCTTGCCGGTGTCTTCTACCTGCTGAACCTGATGGCCTGGCCTGGGATGCCGCAGTGGCCCGAAGGACTGAGCGGCTGGGCCGTGCTGGAGGCGGTGGCGCGGGGGTTGCTGGGCGACACCACCCCCGCCGACGACCTGCTCTGGGCTGCGCTGGCCGAGCTTGATGGACGGGAACCTGGCACGCCCCTGGGCACAGCCTGCATGGGCGATCTACCAATGCTTACGAATGAGGGCAAGACAGAACCGCTGCCCGCCCGTGTGCAGGCGGCGATGACGCCAGTGGTAGCGGCATGGCTCACCAATGGGCTTCCAGGCATCCGTGCCCTGCTGGCACAACTGCTCAACGCAGCCGACACTGCTGCCATTGAGTCGCTGCTTTGGGCGCACGGGCGGCTGCTAGTGGGGCCAACCCATGTGGAAGTGGTGATGCCGCTGGACGCGATTGACCTGCGTGCCCGCCGCGTCGGACTAGACCGCGACCCTGGCTGGCTGCCGCAGGTGGGGCGGGTGGTGCTGTTTCATTTTGTGTAACGTTTCTGTCGCCGCAATTTTTGCCACAGAGGACACAGAGGACACAGAGATTTTGGATTTTAATTAGCCAGCGTTGAGCCGCGAAGAACGCGAAGAACGCAGTCCGCAGCACGACGCAGTACGTAGCACGCAGTACGTAGTACGCAGCCTGTTTCTCGATATGACCAACGGATTTACCACCGAACAGCTCAAGCACAGCCTGCCCGCCGGGGCCGAGGGCCATTTTCGCCTGCTGGTCTACGGGGTGATGGCGCGGCTGCTGGCCAACCTGCGGGCCGCCGATGCTGCCGCTGCGGGCTATCTCAGCGCTTTTCCCTTTCTGGCGGGCTACGATGCGGCCCTGCGTTCGCTCTGCCCGCCGGGGTTGAACGACACCCAGGCCGTTCGCTGGTGGGATGGGCAACTGGCTACCTGGGAAGACGATGACCGCCCGCACCTGCCGCTGCGAGCGCTCCGCGAAAGCCAGGGGCTGGGTGCTGATGAGCTGCGCATGCTGATTGCCGCCGGGCTAGTGGAGGAAGACATTCGCTTCGGGGCCTTGTTTGCCGCCCTGCAAACCCCGCTGGCAGCCCGCCGCCCCTGCACGGGCGTGCTGGGCTGGTTGCTGGCCGCGCCGGGCACGCCTCCAACCGACAGCTGGCCCGCCGCCCGCGCCCTGCTTGATGCTGGCCTGCTCACGGTGGAGAACCGGGCCGACCCCCGGGCCGAATGGCTGCTGCGGGTGCCGCCCATGCTCTGGGACGCCCTGCGGGGCCACCGGGAGGCGCGGCCCGCCCCCGGTCTGGAACGGCAAGCCATGCACAGTTTCCCGCCGCTCGATGGGTTGGTGCTGCCGCCTGCGCTGCTCCCGCAGATTAGCCGCCTGCCTGACCTGCTGGCCAGCGGCGATCTGGGCAGCCTGGTGCTACGGGGCATGGCGGGCAGCGGGCGGCGCACGCTGGCAGGGGCGCTGGCCCGTGCCCTGGGCCACGACTTGCTGCTTTGCGCCAATGCAGCGCCCGGCAGCGACGAATGGCGGAGCCTTGGCCCGCTGGCGACACTGACCAACGCCATGCCCCTGCTGCGCTGCGACCCTGGCCCTGGCGAGGCGCTCGATCTGCCGCTGCTGCCGGGCTACAGCGGCCCGGTGGCCCTGAGTCTGGGGCAAAGCGGCGGCCTGCGGGGGCCGCTGGTTGCCCGCGCCCTGAGCCTGCATCTGCCACCCGCCGATGCCGCCGCCCGTCGGCGCTTCTGGCTCGGTTCCAGCCTGCCCGTGCAACACGAGACTCTAGATGAGATTGTGCAACAATGCCTGCTCAATGGCGGCCACATCAGCCGGGCCGCGCCGCTGGCCGCCACCCACGCCGCCCTGGCCGGACGGGAGTCAATTGAACTGCAAGACGTGCGGGCGGCTGCTCGTTCGCTCAACCGGCAGGCCCTGGAAACGCTGGCCGCCCACCTGGAGCCGATGGGCGGCTGGGACGATGTGATTGTAGGCGCGGCCACCGATGACGAGTTGCGGGGGTTGGTGGCTCGCTGTCGCGCCCGCGAAGCCCTGCGGGACGGGGCCGGGCCAGCCTTTGGCCGTAGCCTCAACCGGGGTGTGCGGGCACTCTTCAGCGGCCCAAGCGGCACCGGTAAAACGCTCACGGCGCGGGTGCTGGCGGCCATCCTGGGCATGGATCTCTACCGGGTTGACCTGGCGGCGGTGGTCAACAAATACATCGGCGAAACCGAGCGCAACCTGAACCAGGTGCTCTCGCGAGCCGAGGAGCTTGATGTGTTGCTGCTGCTGGACGAGGGCGACGCGCTGATGACCGCCCGCACCGAGGTGCGCAGCGCCAACGACCGCTACGCCAATCTGGAAACCAACTACCTGCTGCAACGTCTGGAAAGCTACGAAGGGATTGTGATCATCACCACCAACGCCAGCCAGCGCATTGACGCCGCCTTTCTGCGCCGCCTTGATGCCACGGTGGAATTTGCCCTGCCCGCCGCCGCCGAGCGCCTGCGCATCTGGCGTTTGCACCTGCCGCCCAGCGCCCAGGTGGAACCATGGTTTCTGGAAGAGATCGCCAACCGCTGCACCCTGAGCGGCGGGCAAATTCGCAACGCCGCCCTGCACGCCACCCTGCTCGCCCTCGACTCACGCACGGAGCTTTCGGCACAACACCTGGAAGCCGGACTGCGCCGCGAATACCGCAAAGCCGGGGCAGCCTACCCGCTTCGTGAAAGCGGCAACGCGCCCGGCCAGGTAGACATGCTACGCCAGTTCGCCGGGCAGTTGGGGCGGAGCGAGGAACGATGAGCGACGAACGATGAGCGAGGAAGATTCCCGGTTGTAGGGGCGTGGTCTGCGACCCGCCCGCGCTGCAAACGGCAATAAACACCAACGCCGAACGGTGAAGGATCATCACATGTTTGACCGACTGAAACGACCCGGCGAAACCGACTCAGACTCCCAGAGCAGCCTGGGCCTGACAGCCCCAACGCTTCAGCTGTCGCGGGAAACGGTGGAATTAGCCGGATCGCCCACGCTGCACAACTTCGCCCTGGATAGCGCCGCGCTCACAAAAGAACACCGTGACCAACTCAAAAGCCTGGTTCGCTTTATTCAAAGCGTGCGTGCGCAACACCCTGGCGTGCTGGTGCTCACCGGCCACACCGACGCCACCGGCAGCGAACAGCACAATGAGAACCTGGGCCAGCGCCGCGCCGAGGCGGTGAAGATGGAACTGCTGCTGCTCGGCCTGCCCGCCTCGATGCTCCTGGTGTCGCCCAGCCCCGGCGAAGGCCAGCTATTGATTGACACCCAGGAGGCCGAGCCGTTGAACCGCCGGGTGGAAGTTCAGTATCGAACCGCCCCGCCCAGCCTGCCCAAACTGTTTCCGCCGCCGGTGCCCGACATCACCCCCAAGCTGCCGCCTTTTGGCGGCAAAGTGCCGCCGCCGCTGGTTGGCCCGGTGCCACCACCCGCCAAAGCCGAGGACAAAGACTCACCGATAGAAGTTACTACCAACCTGGCGCTGAAGTTTAAGGACGGCGAGATTTACCACATCGTCAATGTCGAAGTGACGATTGAGCTGGTAAAACCACATGATGTGTCCATCGGCAAAGCTTTTAAGGTCAGCTTTGGCCAGCTTGACCTGAAGGCTAGCCTGGAGATGACCGCAAAAGCCGGGGGCGGCAAAGTCAAAATTAAGGAAGTCGCCGGTGAATTCGGCACCGACTTCACCATCGTCTCAATCAAAGCCAATCGCCCGCTTGGCATCATTCCCAAAGGCACCAAGCTGGAACTGAGCCTCAACGTGGGCACAGACCCCGCCACCCTGGCTGTGCAGGGCGAACTGGAAGGCAAGCTCCAGGTTCCAATTACCGACCGTTTGGGGTTTGGCGCAAAAACCGACGGCGACAGCGTGAAGGTGTTTATCGAGTGGCGTTTTTGAGCTTCGGGAAAGCACGATATTGGAGATTGGCGATAGGGTGTTCGGATAACCAACCGCACCTCCCCAATCTCAGCGTGAAACGTGCATGATGCATAGCCAGCAGCACAAACCAGACCCGGCGCGCCCCCCAACTGCCGAGGTGGGCACGGCGCAGACTGCCCGCCATACGCCAGCGGCTACCCCACCAGCGCTTGCGGCAAGGCCATTATTGTTTGGGCTGGCCCCGGTTGGGGCTGCGGAACACGAGGCCGATGAGAGAGCTGAGCAACGGCGGCGCTTGCCTGAGGCAGCCCCACGCGATGCAGGTTGGGTTAACCCGCCGCCGTTGCTCGGCCTGGCTTCGCCCAACGGTACGGGGCTACGTATCCAGCGCAAGGCCCTTGACGCGGAGGTGGACGATGGCGTGGAAGCCAACCCAGCCGCCGGACTGATTGTAGACGATGATGTGACGGAGGCTTTGGGGCCGGGTCAGTTGCACAAGAGTGAATTTCTGAACCAGCTTGAACGGGAAGTCTGCCGTACCGCCGAACAGGCTCTGTCAGGCACCATCTGGTCGGCGGCGGGCTGCCCTTGGATCGCCCATTGGTTTGGCTACTACCACAACCGCAGCGCCAGCCAGATCGAACGGGCCATTCGCAAGTATGCCCCAGAAGCTGCCAACAGCACCAGCGCCCAGGCCCTTATTCCCATCATCTGCGCACGGGTAGAACGCTCCATCCGAGTCTGGACCGACACAGGCGAGGTTACTGGCGTCCCCGAGGGCATCGCGCTCGATTTGCCTGCCAGCGGGCTGATGGGCATAGTCGGTGGAGCCGTCTCTAGCATTGCCAGCGGTGTGAGCAGCGTGGTGTCAGGTGTGGCCAGCGTGGGGGCCAGCATTGCCGGCGGGATCGGCAGCGCCGTTTCCAGCCTGGGCAGCCTGTTTTTTAAGCGGCAGGCCGGTGCTGCTGAGATGAGCGCCAATCCCCATGCCGTTCAAGGGCAACTGGGCAGCGGCCAGGCTCTTGATGGCGGTCTGCAAGCGCGGATGGGGTCGGCGTTTGGGGTCAATCTGGGGCTGGTGCGAGTACACACCGACGCCGGGGCCGCTACACTGGCCCGGCAGTTCAACGCGCGGGCCTTCACGGTGGGCCAGCATATCGCTTTTGGGAGCGGCGAATATCGCCCCGGCACGCCGATTGGCGACGCCCTGATTGCCCACGAACTGGCCCATGTGCTGCAGCAGAGCGCCGTTCACCCTATGGGCGGTAGCGACACTGTCGCCCTGGAGGAAGATGCCAACCGCAGCGCTCTGGACGTGGTTGCCAGCCTGTGGGGCGGCCTGAACGACACGCATGTTCACGGCTTGCCGCGCCTGCGTTCGGGGCTGGGCCTGCAACGCTGTGCCAGTTCGCAAACCCGTCAACCAACAACTGCCAGCGCGGTGCAAGTTGCGTCAACCGCCAATTGGGAACACGACGTTAGGGCGGCCAAGGCGATCACGGATGTCACGCAACGCCGTGACGCACTTGCAGCCTTAGCACGGGGAGCGCTTAGCGGAACAGGCATCCAACTCTACGTCGCAAACACCAGTTCTGGCGGAGCGGTGAATCCTGCCGATTATCAAGTTGCTCCTATGCTGAACTTTGATATTCACCTCAATAGCAAAACGTCGTCCAGCACGACTGGTGGTTCCACCAGATCGTTGGCCGACAATAACGGTTACTTCTTCAGCAGGGGATCGAATGCGTATGCCATTATCGGGCCTGAGGCGATTGATGAACGCAGCCTGTATTTTACACGTATGTACGCAGAACACGAACTCTACCACACCCAACATCACGTAGGTTCATCCCAGTCTTTTGCAGATGAGGAGCTAGAAACCTGGACACAGGATTTCCGCAACTATTTTCATCTACTCCCCCATCGCTTACCCGGTGCCATGCAATGGGCACCCTTGATTGGGTATTACGAACGGGCCAGCCCTGGGGCACAACAGCGGGCGTTGCAGCAATTGGTGGATTACTACACGCATCCGCCAGTTCCTGCCAGTGAGGTTCCAGACATACAACGTGCCTATGCAGGGTGGGTACGCCGACGGTTGCGAGACTCAGGAGCGAAGCAGGTAGCGCAGGATATTGATGCTCAGCTGCACCTTAGCAGCCCCAGACCATAGATGTACGGTTGAACGAAATGAAACACGAGGAAACAAAAGATGACCGGACTTGTACGTCGCTCTAACAGCCTCCTGGATCGTTTGCCACATGCCATGATCACCTGGCGTACCCGCCGCCTGCCCGCCTTTCAGGTCTGCGGCTGTCTCGGGCTGGAGCTGGCGGTGCTGCTGGCGCTGGGCCTGGTGCTCTACCAGGGGCGTTCGCCCTGGGTGATGGGCGCGGTGATCGCCAGCGCCATTGGCACCTTCTACCTGCTGGCCTTCGCCACCAAAATTATCACCGGCGAAGAGCAACTGATCTACTACCACCACGAGATCGGCGTGCTGCTCAACGCCGCCTTACTGCTCACCCTGCTGGGCCAGCCGCCGCTGCCCTACCTCGACGCGACCATTCTGGGCGTGGGCATGTTTTTGACATGCGGGCGCATAGGCTGTCTGATGGTAGGCTGCTGCCACGGGCGGCCCTGCGGCTGGGGCGTGCGCTACCGACCGGAACATGCTGAGGCGGGCTTTCCAGCCCACTACGTCGGCGTGCGGCTGTTTCCTATCCAGGCCGTCGAGTCGCTCTGGGTGCTGGGGGTGGTGCTGGTGGGCAGCAGCATGGTGCTGGGCGGCGCGGCCCCTGGCGCGGCCCTGGCCTGGTATGTGGTGATGTACGACCTGGGCCGCTTCTGCTTTGAGTTTGTGCGCGGCGACAGCGACCGCACCTACATGGCTGGATTCTCCGAAGGCCAGTGGATTTCGCTGGGGCTGACGCTGCTGGTAGCGGCGCTGGAACTGGCTGGAGTGCTGCCATTACACGACTGGCACCTGGCCGTGGCGGTGGGCCTGGCGCTGGTCATGCTGCTGGTGACGCTGTGGCGACGCCGCCAGAACCACCGCGAACACCTGCTACGCCCAGCGCACCTGCGCGAGATCGCCCGCGCCCTGACCCTGGCGGAAGACTCGCGAACCGGGGTAGCCCACACCTCGCGGGGCCTGCATATCTCCACAGGTGTAGCCCTTGATGGCACTGTAGCCGTGCGCCACTACACCCTTTCCCGCTCGCCCCAGCCCCTGGCAGAAGCCGACGCCCGCGCCATAGCCGGAGTCATTCGCCACCTGCGCCACCAGGAACAGACCCACAGCCTGCGCCCCGGCAACCACGGCACGTTTCATGTGGTTGTGCCGCTACCGTAAAGCCGTTGGCAGTTAGCCAGACAGAAACGCAGAGATGCAGAGACAAGGTGACAAGGTGACAAGATGACAAGGTGACAAGGTGACAAGGTGACAAGGTGACAGGAGTATTTTTGCCTTGTCTCCCGTCTCCGGTCTCCCGTCTCCGGTCTCCCGTCTCCGGTCTCCCGTCTTCGGTCTCCCGTCTTCGGTCTCCCGTCTTCGGTCTCCCGTCTCCGGTCTCCGGTCTGCAAATCGTCAATCGTCAATCGTCAATCGTCAATCGCCAATCGCGCAATGCCTGAACACGAACAGACCCCAAAACCTGTAGCCCCGCCCCAGCCCCAGCCCAGGCCAGCGCTGCGCCCGGCTGAAACCCCGCGCCCGGCCAACTGGGTTCAGGCATTGGGTCGCCAGCCCGCAGCCAGCCTGTTTGCGCTAGAAACGGGTGCCGTGCGCGACGAGATGGGGGCCGACGAATCAGCGCCAGCGGCGGACGAGTCTCGCCCGGCGGCCCATGAAGATATGGCCTTGCTGCCAGCAACACTCGGCCCACGCCAGCGTGCCCCGCTGATGATCCAGCGAGCCGCCGACCTTGACGGCTTGACACCAGAGTCGGATGAAACGGCGGCAGACGCCATCGCCCCCGCCGGGCTGCTGGTGGCGGATGACGCCGCCTCTGGGCCAGGCCAGATGACCCGCAGCGCCTTTCTGGCTGCGCTGCGCGATGCCGTGTGTGCTGGCGTTGAAGCTGAACTGGAAGGCACCCTATGGTCGGCCATGGGCTGCCCCTATGTTGAATACTGGTTCGGCTACTACCAGCAGCAGAGCGCCGACCACATTGAGCGGGCACTGCGGCGCTACGTGCCCGAAGCCAGCAGCGCCACCAGCGCCGAAGGCTACATTCCGTTGGCAGTGGCACGGGTGCGGCGGGGTGTGGCCACCTGGCGTGACACGGGCCAGGTGACGGAGGTTCCAGCGGGGCTGCCCACCAACCTGCCCGGCCTGCCACCCAGCGCCCCGCCCGCTGCGGCCCCAACCAACCAGGGCGAAAACGACGAAAACGTGGCCCGCAAAGCCGATGCTACAGCGACTCCCGCCCATAGCCCCGCCCGTGTGCGCCAGCAACTGGGGCCGGGCCAACCCCTGGAGGGCGGCGTGCGAAACCGCATGGAGCCTGCCCTGGGGGCTGACCTGGGGCGAGTGCGGCTGCACACCGACGGAAAAGCTGCCGGGCTGGCGCGGGGCCTGGGGGCGCGGGCCTTCGCCGTGGGCAACCATGTGGCCTTTGGTGCTGGCCACTATCAGCCCGGCACCCTGATCGGTGATGCCCTGCTAGCCCATGAACTAGCCCATGTGGTGCAACAGAGCGCGGCACAAACTCCGGCGTCGGCAACCAGCAGCAGCGACGAACGCAGCCTGGAGGATGACGCCGATCACACCGCGATGGGGGCCGTGCTGCGGCTCTGGGGCCACGCCCGCGCCCTGGCGGGCCGCACCATGCCAGCCCTGCGGGCGGGGCTGCGCCTGCAAAGCTGCGGCATGAGTGTCAAAGAAAAGGAGCAAGCCGCCAAAGACCTGCTCGCGATCATCACCGACCCCATGGCGAATGAAGCCGACATTATCAAAAAAATGGAGGCACTGGGCAGTGACGGGGCCGAGGTGCTCATGCTTACGCCACCCTTCGATCACAAAAGTGACGACGGTAGAATCCGCACCTTTGCAGGAACCGAGGCCGGCCAGCGGGTACTGGCCAAAGGCACCAGCATCCTGCATAACGGTGATGTGGTGGCGCGTGTACGTGCCGATGCAATTGACAAGATTCTGGCCGAGTTCACGCCCACCACGCCGCCCACCGTCAAGCCCGATGAACAAACGGCGCTGGATCGCATCAACAAAGCCATTGACGCCGACTCTCGCAAGCCTGAATACAGCAAATCCACCCCGCCGCTGCGCCTGCCCGTCACGCGGCTCAACTTCGGCACCGAGATGTTCGGCGGCGTCTACTACAACCCTCATATGAGCGGCAACGACGCCGGACGTACCCGACTCAGGAGTCTGAAAAATCCTGAGACGAGCAATGTTGCCCATGTAGAAGCTCCTGACGGCCATCACGAGAGGGTAGGGAATGCCAAGGTCCGTCATCCGTTTGAAGAG
>JALONX010000921.1 GCA_025454695.1 Chloroflexaceae bacterium | reverse complement strand
TCACCTTCATTATATTCAATGACGCGCCGTGGGGCGATCGTCCCCAGCCAATTGCGCACACGATTGAGAGTCGCAACAGCTTGCGGATTGTTCAGCGTGATCTGTCCGTCTTCGATGATGTGCCCTGCCCCGTTTGAGGCCAGCCATTCTAGCGCGGTGCAGGTTAAGCCCTCGCTGGGTAGCCCTTCAAAGATAAAACCAGCAAAATCTGGGTCGCTACGTCGTTCGCCCGCCGCAATTACCTGGGCTTGCTGCTCAAGTTCGTCCCAGGTCGTCGGCGGTGCGGCAAAACCATACTTCTGAAGCAGATCAAGACGGTAGTAGAGCATGCCAACGTCGAAGATCCAGGGCATCGCCACCAGCCGCCCGTCAATCGTATTGTTTTCGATGATGCGGGCATAGTAGTGTTTGGTTTCAGTTCCCAGGGCAGGCTGCAAATCAACCAGGTACGGCGCGAGCGCGTCAGTCCACACCAGATCGAGCATAATGACATCAATGTCGTTTGAAACATCCTCGCATAAGCGCAAATACCATTCAAACGCATTGGTCTGGCACGTACCGATCTCGTTCAGTTCTTCGATGTGGCGCACAGGGATGTGTGTGGCATCGGCAAAGCGGGTGAAGAGCATCTGGTCAACACTGCGGGTGAGACCATGCAGATGCGAGCAGTAGGTTACCGCAGGCTCACGGTGACCCTGTGGCATCCGCTGGCTCCCATCGCTGTCACTGCCCAGACGTAGCGCCGCCCGCAAATTCTCGCGCTCGGACGCCAGCCAATCCAGCCACCATTCTTGCTGGTCGCCATCGAGTTCAACGTTTCTGGCCTGCTGAAAGAAAAAAGCCTTGTAGCGCTGCTGGGTAGCTTCCCGTTCCCCACTCGCCTCCAGCCAATTCAGCGCGTATTCGCGCACCGTTTCCAACATGCCAAAACGCGGCTCACCAGGCGTGCCCGGTTCGTGTTGCACCAGACTCTTGTTGACCAGCGATGCGATTACGTCGAACACCGCGTAGTGCATCTGATCATCGCCGCAGACTGCCTCGGCAGCTTCAAGCGTGCATCCCCCCACAAATATGCCCAGGCGGCGAAAGACGGCTTGTTCATGCACCTCCAGCAGATCGTAGCTCCAGTCCAGGGCATTCCGCAGGGTCTGCTGGCGGGCGGGCAGGTCTTGGGCACCACCAGTCAAGAGCGCGAACCGGTCGCGCAGCCGCACCAGGAGCGCATCGGGTAGAAAAAGCCTGCTGCGGGCCGCCACCAGTTCGATTGCCAGGGGCAAGCCATCCAAACGGCGGCAAATTTCAACTACCGCCGCCGCGTTGAAACGAGTCAGTGTGAAAGTGGGTTTAACTGCCTGAGAACGCTGAACGAATAGCTCAATCGCAGGGTAACGAACCAGCGACTCGGGCGGCGGCAAGCGTTCAAGACTCGGCAGTGCGAGCGGCGGCACCGGGTATTCATATTCGCCGGAAAGCCGCAACACTTCACGGCTGGTCACTAGAATTTTTAGCTGCGGGGCAGCTGATAATAGATCGGTTACCAGCGGCGCTGCCGTGATGACTTGCTCAAAGTTGTCGAGGATCAGCAAGAGCTGTTTGTCGTGTAGCGTATGTTTAAGCTCCCCGGCCAATGCGCCGACGTAGGTTTCTGGCACACCCAGCGTAGCAGCAATCGCCCCCAGCACGCGGTCAGGGTCGCTGGTCGGTGCCAGCGCCACGAAATGCACCCCGCCTTCGAAATCGTCCAGCAGACTGGTAGCTGCATCAATCGCGAGCCTGGTTTTGCCCACCCCGCCAATGCCAGTCAGTGTCACCAGGCGGACGGACGAACGCCGCAACAATTCGCCCACAGCGGCTGTTTCCTGGTCGCGCCCAATCAACGGTGTCAGCTGCGCGGGAAGTGTAGCGGGGCCGGTGGGGTGCGAGTTCGCCCTTGTCGCGTTCAGCGGGTGCGCTGGCACCGTCAGACGAGCCGTGGAAAGTTCCGCACGGGCGACCTTAAGAAATTGTGTACGCTCGTCAGCCGCAAGGGCAAGCACGTCAGCCATGCGCTCGGCGATCTGGCGCGAAGGCCGACGGGCGTCAGCCTCGATCTTACGGATCGTCGTTTCGGCGCACCCGACGCGCCGCGCCAACTCCGCCTGAGTCAGATCAAGGGCCTTGCGTCGGCGACGCAGCCAATAGCCAAACGAGAAGGTTGTATCCATCAAACCGTACTCCTGCGTGTGAACGGGACGGTTTCAGTTCTTCATCCTGGTAGGTCGCTTTCTGTGCCGGTCATTGTACCGCAAACCGGCCCCCCTCGAAGGCGAGCGTGTGGTGAAATAGAACCAGGGAACGAGCGAAAGAAATGAGAAAGGCTTCAACGATGGATAATAAAGCGTGGATCACCATGCAAGCCATCTACACAGCGGAACAATTGTATGCTCGCCATCGCACCCTGGGCCGTACTCGCTGCATACAACGCACCGATCCAGGCCGTAGCCATTCAACAGATTATCGGCAGTACGCAGCGGCCAGGCGACTTTGACCGCAACTTTGCTCCCCTCAAGCGCACAGACAAAAAACGCTGGCAACAGCTCGCAGTAGCGCTCCAGTTAGGCGAGGAACTGGCACCCGTCAAATTGATCAAATACGGAGCAGTGTACTATGTTCAGGATGGGCACTTACGCATCTCGGTAGCACGAGCATCAGGCTACGACTACGTTGACACAATTGTGCATGAGGTCAAGGTCGCAGAGCAGGACTCAGCATACCAGGCAAACTGCGGGCCGGAGTACGTATGCCCTCAATGTAGCGCCTGAGGTAGTATATTGCGTGGTCTCTTGGAGACTCAGCCAGGGCGCGTGTGCAGAATCGGGACGTTGCATACGCCCTCGAAACTCACTCGAGACCAAGCGCTGTTTCGCAGTAGGCAAGCAAAACCGGGGTGAGGTGGCGGCGGTTGGGGAACTGAGAGCTGATGGCAATGTGGCGCGCCAATGTTAGCAGGGCATAGGCGGCGACCGTCATGTACGAAAGGCCGCTACGGAGGCAGTATGCACGGGCGAAAGCTTCTTCCTGGTCGAGCAGCGCCTGTCCGTCGCCCAGTTCCCGCATGGCGTATTCGCGCATGTGGCCGAGGAAATTGCCAATATCCAGGGCCGGGTCGCCAGTGGCGAAAAGATCAAGGTCAATGAAATAGAGCCGCTCGTCGTTCACTATTAGCTGGTCGGGGTAGAAGTCGCGGTGAATACCCTGGGGCTGGCTGGCTGGCAGCGAGGAAGCGAGGGCTTCACAACCACGCAACATCCTCGTCAGCCGTTCACGCCATGCCGGTTGCAGCTCCGCCAGCGCCCCCAGCCGCTCGTGCAGAATGCGCAGTTCGTCGGCCAGGCTGTGGCTGCGGCGCGGCGACACGGCGGCCCCGTGAAAGGCGTGGACAGCGGCGGCAATGCGTCGGGCCAGCGCCGCGCCAGTGCTGCTCGCCAGCAACTCGGTGGCGGGCAGGCCGGGCACTTTGCGCTGGAGCCACATGCCCAACTCGGGCAGCAGGCCCAACGGCTCCGGCACGGCAACCCCGGCGCGGGAGCGTTCGCAAAAACCCGCTGCCCGTAGGGCCAGGTGCAGGTCGTGGGTGGCCCGGTCAGCGCCCTTCGCCCGCATTTTGCCGATGACGGTGAGCGACTCACGGCAGCCGCCCCGCGCCAGCGTCACATCATACTCAAGCAGGCAGCGCCGCCCCGGCTTGTGGCGGGTCAGCCGCATGGCGTGCAGCTCAACGAGGCGCATGTCGCGTTGGGCCAGCGCCTGGGCCAGGCGGGGCATAAGCTGAGCGGCATCCAGGGCGGCGGGCAGGTGGGGCAGGCGCGGGTCGTTGATTGCAGATTGCAGATTGCAGATTGCAGATTGGGCAAAAGGCTGTTGTTGCGTCATCACTGCTCCTCGTTCTTCGTTCCTCGCTCCTTGTTCCTCGTTTTTCCCCACTCTGAGTTCTCTGTGTCCTCTGTGGCACCCATGCGTGACGTTCCTCGCTCCTCGTTCATCGTTCAGCTTTTTTTTCTGCTCTGAGTTCTCTGTGTCCTCTGTGGCACCCATGCGTGACGTTCCTCGTTCCTCGTTTTTTTTGCTCTGTGTTCTCTGTGCCTCTGTGGCAAAGCATACGCTACACCGCCAGTTCGGCCACTCGTTCCAACAGCGCAGCGGTGTGGGTTGGCCAGCCGGACGTGAATGTGCGGAAGGGCTGGGGTGCAAGCAGCAGCAGCCGCGCCGCCACATGGTGCGAAAGCGATTGAACCGTAACCGCGCCGCCCGCGCCGCTGTAGCCTTCCAGCAGGGCTGCTCCCACCGCCTCGGCCCGCGCACGCCCAAGTGTGCCCCGCAACACCTCATATTCGAGATGCGCCAGGAAGTTGGCCAGGTCGCTGGTGCAATCGCCATAGGCCGCTTCGTCAAAATCAATCAGCCCAACGGTGCCGCCGCCCTGCAACAACACCTGGCGGGCGTAAAAGTCGCCATGAACGAGGCCGGGGGTTGCGGGCAGCCCCACCAGCCGCCGCGCCAGCTGCCGCGCCAGCCGCTGGGCCTGGCTCGCCAGCGCCGGGCACACCGCCGCCACTGCCCCGGCAGCGGCATGCAGCGCCCGCGCCTCGTGCTGCGTGGTGCGGCTGGTCAGCCCCCCCGGCGGCTGAGCA
>JALONX010000920.1 GCA_025454695.1 Chloroflexaceae bacterium | reverse complement strand
AACCGCCGTGCCCTGAACGAGCGCCTTGAATACGAGTTTCTGCTGGCCCAGCGCCACACCTTGCCACTCTCGGTGCTACTCCTTGATGTTGACCACTTCAAAGCCTACAACGACAACTTTGGCCACCTGGCTGGCGACAGTGTGCTGCAACGGCTCGCAGAGGAGGTGAGCCACTGCACACGTGAAACCGATTTTTTTGCCCGCTACGGCGGCGAAGAGTTCTGCCTCCTTTTGCCGCAAACGGATGAAGATGGCGCACTGCATCTGGCTGAGCGCATCCACGCCGCCGTTTCAACGCTAGTCGAGCTGCATCAGCCCATCACGGTCAGCATTGGCGGAGCAACTTTTTCTCCCGCCATCACCAGCTCATCCCAATTGTTGGCCCAGGCCGACCATATGTTGTATCTGGCAAAACGGGCTGGACGCAACGGCACCCGCCACGCCCGTGAGTCGTTGCTCGTGCTCAATCAGCGCTAACGAGTCCATCACGGCAGTGCTTTGTTTTGGCAACGGCTATGCTATAATCACGGCAGGATTGACCAGACGAGGAGCAAGCCATGACCAGCGAAAGCGCCAGCCCGGCCCTGCACGATGCCCAGAACTACCTGCTGCAAGTCTACCCCCGGCCCGATTTTGTGCTGGAACGAGGCGAAGGTGCCTACCTGTACGATGAAACGGGCCGCCGCTACCTGGACTTTGTGGCCGGGATCGCCGTCAACGCACTGGGCTATGGCGACGCCGGGATTGCCCGCGTGCTGAGCGAGCACGCCAGCGGCCTGATCCATGTGTCCAACCTCTACGCCTTCTTCTGCAACAGCGGGGCCGAGGCGATTGAAGGAGCGATTAAGTTTGCCCGCCGCTTTGCCCGCGACAATGTTGGCGAAGGCAAAACCACCGTTGTCGCCTTCGATGGCTCCTTCCACGGGCGCACCATGGGGGCCGTTGCCATCACCGCCCGCGAGAAGTACCGCACGCCGTTTATGCCGGTGATGCCCGATGTGCGCTTTGCCGACTACAACGATGCTGCGAGCCTGGAACATGTGATGGGTGACGATGTGTGCGCGGTGGTGCTAGAGCCGGTGCAGGGCGAGGGTGGTTTGCGGGTGGCCACGCCCGAGTTTATGGCCCGCGTGCGGGAGCTGTGCGACCAGCACAAGGCGCTGCTGGTGCTAGACGAAATTCAGTGTGGCATGGGCCGCACCGGCACGCTCTGGGCGCATGAAACCTACAACGTGCGCCCGGACATGCTGACCACCGCCAAACCCCTGGCGAATGGCCTGCCCATCGGCGCGGTGCTGATGAACCAGTGCGTGGCTGACGCCATTCACCCCGGCGACCATGGCACCACCTTTGGCGGCGGCCCACTGGTGACGGCAGTGGCCGGGGCGGTGCTAGAACGCATCAGCGATCCAGAGTTTCTGGCCCATGTGCGGGCGATGAGCAGCTACCTCGATGAGTCGCTGCACGACCTGGCCAGCGAGCTGCCGGGGCGCATTCTGGAGCTGCGCGGGCGCGGCCTGATGCGGGGCCTGCGGATTGAAGGCTCGGCCAGCGCCGTGCGTGAAGCGGCCCACGACGCCGGGCTGCTGGTGGCCACCGCTGGCGAAGACGTGGTGCGCCTGCTGCCGCCGCTGATCATCGAAAATCAGCATGTGGATGAGGCGGTGGGCAAACTGCGGCGCATTCTGGCGTGAGCACTAGCTGGTAAACACAGAGACGCGGAGACATAACATAGTTGGCAGTTGGCAATTGGCAATTGACTGAGTTACGCATTACGTAGTACGCATTCCTGTTCACCTGGTCATTTTCTCATCTTGTCATTCAGGCCCAGGTCTTCGGTCTCCCGCCTGCCCCGAGGCAGCGAAGTGTTTTCGGTCTGTAATGGAGGAGGAACACCGTGCGTCGATACCTCTTAAGCATCCTACTAGTGGGCACATGGCTGGCCACATGTATTGCCTGGTTGCTGGCTTCTGGCCCGGAGAGCGAGAGCTTTGGCGTTGCCGGGCTGCTCTGGGGCATGCCCTGGTCGTTTGCGTTTGCCTGGCCGGTCATTGAGATTGGCCGACGGCTGGGTGGCATCCCCGATACAGGCTGGTTCATCTATATCTCCATCGTCGGCGTCGTCAGCATGATCATCAATGCCTGGCTGCTGGTGCGCCTTGGCGCGTGGCTCCAGCGCATCATTTTACGCGATGTTCAGGAGCGCACAGGAAATGCGTAACTTGAAGGGGAAATAAAGGAAATGAAGGAAATCACAGCATCAAGCCGAAAGCAACTTCCCTCATTTCCTTGTCTTGAATTCACTCGTACCTCATAACTCGTTATTCGTCACTCGGAATCGGGGTTTTTATGCCAGTTGTAGCAGTTGTTGGTGCCCAGTGGGGCGATGAAGGTAAAGGCCATATTATTGATGCCCTGGCCAGCCAGGCCCGGCTGGTGGTGCGGTATGGCGGCGGCAACAACGCTGGCCACACGGTGGTGAACGACCGGGGCACCTTTAAGCTGCACCTGGTGCCGTCGGGCATTTTCGATCCGTCCATCGTCAACGTCATCGGCCATGGGGTGGTGATTGACCCCCAGGCGCTGATGAAAGAAATTGAAGGGCTGGAAGAGCGCGGCATTAGCACCGCCAAGCTCTTCATCAGCGAGCGTGCCCATGTGGTGATGCCCTACCATGTGCTGCAAGACAAGCTGCAAGAAGAGGGCGGGGGCAAAATCGGCACCACCGGGCGCGGCATTGGCCCGGCCTACGCCGACAAAATGTTTCGCATCGGCATTCGCGCGGGCGACCTGGTGCATGAACAAACGCTGCTGAACCGGCTGCGGGTGGTGCTGGAAGAAAAGAATCGCCTGCTGACCAGACTTTATGGGGTGCAGCCGTTGCAGCTGCACGAAACCTACCTGCGCTACCTGGAATTTGGGCGCAAGCTGGCCGATCACATCACCAACGTCCATCCCATTATTCAGCGGGCGCTAGAAAAGGATTTCCCGCTGCTGCTGGAAGGGGCACAGGGGGCGCTGCTCGACATTGACCATGGTACCTACCCCTACGTCACCTCATCGGCCCCCGGCGCGGCGGGCGCGTGCCAGGGCGCGGGCATTGGCCCCACCCGCCTCAACTCGGTGATTGGCGTGTGCAAAGGCTACACCACCAGGGTTGGCGACGGCCCCTTCCCCACTGAAACCGGCGGCGACGAGGCCGACGTGCTGCGGCAAATCGGCACGCCCTGGGCCGAAGTGGGCACCACCACCGGGCGCTTGCGGCGGGTCGGCTGGTTCGACGCGGTGATGACGCGC
>JALONX010000168.1 GCA_025454695.1 Chloroflexaceae bacterium | reverse complement strand
TGCGGCTGGCGATGGACTGCAAGATGCCCCGGCTGTCCAGTGTCTCGATCACCGCAACCACATGTGGGCGCAGCCTCACCGCATGGTCTTCGAGCAGAATGCCATCCCAAAGGGTATTGTCCAGATCCCAGACCACACATTTAATCGTCTGCTGCTGCTGAGCTTCGGCCAGCAGCGCCGCCTGCTGCTGCTCAGTCATGGTTCGCTCCTGCTGGTTGGTGGTGCGCAAGCTGTTGTTCGTAGGCATAATCAGCAATGGTTACTTCTTGCAACTGTGTGCTGCCCTCAATGATTTCGGCAATCTTGGCATCGCGCATGTAGCGCTGCACCGGGTAGGCCGCGCTGCAACCGTTGGCCCCGTGGATTTGCACCGCGTCCAGGGCCGCTTTCATCGCCGTGGTGGAGGCAAAATATTTGGCAATCCAGGTTTCCATCACCGTGTTGGGGTGGCCGCTGTCTTTAAGGTAGCCAGCCTGCATGCAGAGCAGCCGGGCCGCTTTGATGTTGGTGAGCATCTGGCTGATGAGCTGGCGAATGAGCTGATGTTCTTTGAGCGGCACGCCGAACTGGTGCCGTTCGCTGCTGTAGCGCACCGACGCTTCGAGACAGGCCTGGGCCAGGCCGACGCTGCCACAGGCCACGCTGTAGCGCCCAATGTCTAGCGCTGAGGTGGCAATGGCCGCCAGCCCAAAGCCCGGCCCGCCGATGCGGTTGGCCACCGGAACAGCGCAGTTCTCCAGATGCAGTTCGGCCAGCATGGCGGCGCGGGTGCCGAGCATGCCACTGATCGGCACCACCGTGAGTCCAGGCGTGGTTCGCTCCAGCAGCAGCGCGATTGATTTGCCCTCGTGCTGGGCAAAAACCAGGAAGAGATCGGCCAGTTGGCCAAAGGTAACCCACTTCTTGCAGCCATTGAGGCGATAGTGGTCGCCCTCCATGTGGGCGGTGGTTTCGATACTGCGGGCGTCGCTGCCCACATTCGGTTCGCTCAGCCCAAACGCGCCCAGCAGCGACCCGTCAATGAGTTCCGCCAGGTAGCGCCGCTTGAGTTGCTGGCTGCCCCAGCGGTGCAGGGCGAAGGTGGCCATGCTATGCACCGTCAAGAGGCTGCGGGCCGACGAACAGCCCCGGCCAATCTCCTCGTGCAGCAAGCCGAAGCTGATCATGTCGCTGCCGCTGCCGCCGCTGGCCTGGGGCACCACTGCGCCCAGGTAGCCCTGCCGGGCCATGCGCTCGATCACTTCCCGTGGGAAACGCTCGTCCCGATCCCACTCATCGGCAAAGGGGGCGATAGAGGTGTCGCTAAACTCCCGAAATGCCTGCTGATCGGCGCTCTGCTGTGCGGTGAGTTCAAGCTTCATCGAGTTCAGGCCTTCTTCCGCAGCACCAGGGCCGTCATGGCATTGATGGTGCGGAAATTGTCGAGGGTCAGGTCTTCGTCCTCAACGGCGAGCGCGAAGGTGTTTTCGGTAAACATCACCAGTTGCATGGCAAACAGTGAGTTCACAAAGCCCTGGGCAAAAATGTCGTCGTCATCCTTCAGGTCGTGATTGCGGATGACCTTGCCCAGAAATTCACGGAACTGCGGCTTGATAGTGTCTGGACTCATTGGTTGTAATCCTCAGAAAAAGAAAAAGCGCACGCTATTCATAGGTGTAAAAGCCGCGCCCGTTTTTGCGGCCATGCAGCCCGGCGTCCACCATCTTTTTCAGCAGCGGGCAGGGCCGGTATTTGCTGTCGTTGTAGCTTTCGTACAGCACTTCAATTGAGTAGAGAATGGTGTCTAGGCCAATCAGGTCGGCGGTTTCCAGCGGCCCCATCTTGTGGCCAAAGCAGGAGCGGAAGATGGTGTCCACGTCCTCGGCGCTGGCCACCTGGTCTTGCAGCAGAAAAACCGCCTCGTTGATCGTCAGCATCAGCACCCGGTTGGAAACGAAGCCGGGCATGTCCTGCACTACCACGCAGCTTTTGCCCATGGTTGTCAGCAGCTCTCGGGCGGTGTGCAGGGTCTGCTCGCTGGTGTGGTAGCCCCGAATGACCTCCACCATGGGCTTCATCGGCACCGGGTTCATAAAGTGCATGCCTAGCACCTGGCTGGGCCGCCCCGTCGCCGAGGCGATGCGGGTGATGGAGATGGCCGAGGTGTTGGCGGCAAACACCGCGTGTGGCGGGCAAATCGGGTCAATCTCGTGGTAGACCTGCTCTTTGACTGCCCACTTCTCGACCACGTTTTCGATCACAAAATCCACCGCGCCAAAGCCGCCCGCCTCGGTCGTACAGGTGATGCGGCTGAGTACACTGTCTACGCTTTCGGGCATGGCCTGGGGATCGAGCATTTTGGCCAGCCGCAGATTTTTGCGGATCTCGCCCCGTGCCCGGCTGAGAATGTCGTCCGAAATATCAAGCAGGATTACGTCGAAGCGGGCCTGGGCCAGACTCTGGGCCAGGCCGGTGCCCATCACCCCTGCGCCAACCACACCAACCTGTTTGATGCTCATGGTCGTCCTTTATTCAGCCACAGAGAACACAGAGGGCACAGAGATGTTGGCGCGGTTTGCAGTTGGCAAACTACCAATCCATCTCGATTGTCCTGCAAATCACCACAAAAGCGATTATCCTCTGTGTTCTCTGTGCCCTCTGTGGCAAACCTTGCTTCGTCGGCTAGGCGCTCTGCTCCATCGTTGTCAGCATGGCCTGCACCTCTTCCGGCGAAAGCTGCTTGACTGAGTCCAGCAGTTCGGCCAGTTGGGCCTCGTCCATGTCTTCCAGCATGCTGGCGGTGCTTGGCGGTGGCGGCACTGCTTCGGCTTCGGCGGGCAGCTCGTAGCCCAGTTCGGCGGCCAGTTGCTGGGCCTGCTCGCCCAGCCGCCAGGGCAGCTTGACCTTGCGCCATGTGTCGCCCAGCTTTGCATCCACCTTGTCGTGCTTGAGGATGTTGGGGTCGCCAATGCCCGAAATCATGCGCTCGCGTTTGTTGTCGTAGGGCTGCGTCACGGCCGGGTCGTAGGGCAATTCCAAAAACTCGCATACGCCGCGCATAATCCGCTCCGGGTCGCTCACCAGTTCTTCGTAGTAGACCCGCAGCTGCCGCGCTGAGTCCACGTCCTGCAAAAAGGTCAGCAGGTTGCGGTTGCTGGTGAGCCAGACCTTTTCGCCCACCACAAAGGGGTCGGCCTCGTCGTCACGGTAGATCACCGGGCTAAACAGCTTGTCGAGGCGAATGCGCACCACCGACTCAATCACGGCGTAGGGGTGGCGCACCAGGTGGATGTATTTCGGTTGGTCGAACAGCACCTCGGCCCGTTGCAGCGTTTCCAGGCTCATGGTGTAGGAGGGCGATTTGTCCACCAGGCGGCGCGGCGCGGCCAGCTTTTGCAGCCGCTCGTAGACCTCGTAGACCGGCGTGTCCTTCTCGACCATCTCATCCATGTAGGCTCTGGCCGCTTCCGGGTTGCAGTTGAGCAGCTCCATAAACGTCCACTGCAAGCCCTGGGCAGCCCAGCCAAAGCCGTGGCCGTAGTTGGGGTCGGTCAGGGAGCGCCGCCATTCGCCCATGGTGTCGTACCAGAGAATGCCCAGTTCCGGCGGCGAGTAGAGCATGGGGTGGCCCGCCAGCATCACCCGGAACAGGGTTGAGCCGGAGCGCACGCAGGAGTGTGAGAAGAAGATCGGTGCGTTTTTGCGGGCGGGCCGGGCCAGCAGCGGGCGTTTGACCCGTTCTTCCAGCTCTGAACGCTGCTCGTACTGGTGGAAGTG
This sequence comes from Chloroflexaceae bacterium, assembly GCA_025454695.1. GTDB lineage: Bacteria > Chloroflexota > Chloroflexia > Chloroflexales > Chloroflexaceae > JALONX01. The sequence continues at coordinate 5,826 of JALONX010000168.1, read as the reverse complement.
CGACACTGGCGCGGTGACTTTGTTGTGCTTGAGGTGGGCCAGCCGATCCAGCTCCTTGGCCGTAAAACGGGCCATCTGCTCAATCGAACGCAGCTTAATCGTCTCGTGCGGATAGACGATCAGGCCGAAATCCTGCTCGAAGCTCCACTGCACGTCGCCCACAATCGCTTGCAGGTCGTAGCCGGTCAGGTCGCCGCTGGCCGGTAGTTGGTCGGCGGCGATGTTGAGCAGGTTGACCATTTTGCGCTTCCAGAAGGCTTCCAGCAGGCTTTGCCGCTCGGCTCCGCTGGCGGCTTTCACCAGTTCCTTGATTGGCTTTTCAGAGCTGTTGGCTTTCTGCTGGTAGGCCTCCTCAATCACGCTGGCCATGCCCGCCACGGTGGGATTATCGAACAGGCTGCGGATGGAGATTTCCACCTGGTAGGTGCGGTGGAGCTTGTTGGTCAGCTGCGTCACCAGCAGCGAGTGGCCGCCCAGGTCGAAGAAGCTGTCGTAGACACCCACGTCTTCCACGCCCAGCACCTGCTTCCACACCGCCGCCACATGCTCTTCAAACTGGTTGCGCGGCGCGACATAGGCCGTGGCCAGGGCCGGGCGGGCGTGGCCGCTGCGGTTGGCCATGGCCTCCGCCTGCTCCTGGGCTTCCAGCACCATGGCCCTGGTCATGGTGTGAAGCTGCACGATGCGGGCGGGCAGATCTTTGGTTGAAACGAGCACCTGGGGCGCGTTGCGCTGGGCCAGCACCCGCTCAAACAGTTGCACCCCTTCGGCGGGCAGAATGCCGCTTTGCAGCATCTGCTCGTGCATGGCTCGCAGCTCTGGCGGCACTTCGGTGCTCACTGCCATGCCCACCTGCTGCCAGGTGTCCCAGTTCACCGCCACAGTAAAGATGCCCCGCTCGGCGCGCTGCCAGTGGGCAAAGGCATCCAGAAAGGCGTTGGCGGCGGCGTAGTCGGCCTGGCCAAACTCGCCCACTACCGAGGTGAGCGAGGAGCAGAGCAGCATAAAGTCGAGCGGCTGACCTTCGCAGGCGGCAGCCAGCACCCGCAGGCCGTGGGTTTTGGGCGCTAACACCCGCTCCATCACATCGGGCGTTTTCAGCTGAATAACCCCGCCCCCGGCCACACCGGCAGCGTGGATGACGCCGTGCAGCGGGCCAAAACGCTCCGTCACATGGCTGACAACGGCCTGCATCTGCTGAGCGTCAGTCACATCGGCCTGGATTGGCAGCACCGCGGCCCCCAGCGCTTCCAGCTCACGCAGCTGCATGATTTTGCGGCTGGTGGCGTCGTTTTCCGGGTGGCTGGCTAGCCAGTTGTCCCACTGTGTCCGTTCGGGGAAGGCCGAGCGCCCCAGCAGCACCAGCCGGGCCTGCACCGTGTGCGCCAGGTGTTTGGCAAACACCAGGCCCACCCCGCCCAGACCGCCAGTGATCAGGTAGACGCCCCGTTCGCGCAGGCGGGGGTTACGGCCCTGCGGTTCGGCCAGGCGCAGGCGCTCAATGGTTTGTGCCCAGCGTCGGCTGCCCCGGTAGGCAATCACGGTGTCAGCGGACTCACTCGTCGCCTCGGCCAGAACCAGCTCAACCAACTGCTCAGCCGTGTGGGCGTCAAGCTGCGGCACCACAACATCCAGGCTGCGGCACTGCACATGCAGATATTCGCGGGGAATAACTCGGCACGGCCCCAGCAGGGTGGCCTTTTCGGGACTCAGCCGCTCGCCGCCGTTGACCTCGTGCAGCTGGTTGGAAACCACGGTCAGCTGGAGTGGCGTGGTGATCTCCGCCGCGCCCAGGGCCTGGGCCAGCGCTATGAGGCTGCTAAAGCCCAGCCGTTGCATGCGCTCAAACAGGGCTTCACCCGGCTCGGTCTGGTCATCCGGCGTGAGCGTCCAGAGGTGGACGATCTGGCTGGGGAGGTGGTTGGCCTCGGCCAGCGCCGCCAGCAAGGCCGCGTAATCGGCCTGTTGCTCCGGGTTGACGGTGTAGCAGTTCTCGCCCGCCGGGGCAAACTGGCTGCCTGGCAGCAGCCAGGTTACATGCTGGTTCTCCTGGCGCAGCCGCGCAATGAGCTGCTCACTGACGCTGCTGCCGTCGGCAAAGACCAGCCAGTTGCCCGTGGTGGCAGCCAATGCGCCCGCAGGTGGTGCTTCGGGCCGGTGCGTCTGTTTCCACGAGGGCATGTAGCACCAGTCGGCCAGGTCGTCCTGTTTATCCAGCACGCGGGCAGCACCGGCAGCAGCGCTGTCGGCCTGCACCCAGTAGCTCTGGCGCTCAAAGGGGTAGGTGGGCAGCGGCACACGCTGGCGCTGCTCATCGGCATAAAATCGGCGCCAGTCGAAATCTAGCCCGGCCAACCAGAGCTTGCCCAGGGTGCTGAGGATAAAGGCCACGTCCGAGTGAGCATCCTGGGGGTGGCGCAGCGAGGTAAGAATCACTGGCGCGGTGCTGGCGTTGAGCGACTGGCGGGCCAGGGTGCTGAGGGTGCGGCCAGGGCCAACCTCCAGCAGAATCTTTTCGCCCTCCGCAAACAGCGTGCGCAGGCCGTCGGCAAAGCGCACCGGCTGGCGCAGGTGTTGTGCCCAGTAGGCCGGGTCGGTGGCTTGCTCCGCTGTGATCCATGTGCCGCTGACATTGGAGATAAACGGCAAGGTGGGCGGGTGCAGCGTGACCGAACGCACAATCTCGGTGAAGCGGGCCAGAATGGGCTGCATCATGGCCGAGTGAAAGGCGTGGGAGGTGTGGAGCCGCCGGAAGCTGGCTTCCTGGGCCGTCAGTTGGCTTTCCAGCGCGGCAATGCCCTCAGCCGGGCCGGAAACAACCGCCAGGGTTGGGGCGTTCACGGCGGCCAGGTCGAGGTGGCCGTTGAGGATGGCCCGCAATTCGTTTTCTGGCAGCGAGACGCTGAGCATGGCCCCCGGCGGCAGCGACTGCACCAGCCGCCCCCGCGCCGCCACCAGCTTCAAGCCGTCTTCCAGCGTAAACACGCCCGCCAGACATGCGGCCACATATTCGCCGATGCTGTGGCCAATCAGCGCCGCCGGTTTGAGGCCCCAGGCCATCCAGAGCTGGGCCAGGGCATACTCAAGGACAAACAGCGCCGGTTGGGTGTACTGGGTTTGATCAAGGAGAGAACCGAGAACCGAGAACCGAGAACCATTTGAGTCGTGCGACTCTATTGGTTCTTGGTTCTTGGTTTTTGGTTCTTGCATAATGATCTGCCGAATATCCTGCCCCAACTCCGGCAGCAGCAGCTCGGCGCAGTGGTCAACCGTGGCACGGAAGCTGGCCTCTGTTTCGTAGAGTTCACGGCCCATGTCCAGATATTGGGCACCCTGGCCGGGGAACATAAACACCACTGGCCGTTCGCCGCTGGCCCGCTCGTTGGTAAAGACATGCTGCGGGTCAGCCGACTCCAGCGCTGTAATCGCCTCCTCGGTGCTGCGGCAGACCAGCATGCGCCGCCGCCCAAAGGCATGGCGACCCGCCTTGAGGGTGAAGGACACATCGGCCAGCGGCAACTGCGGGTTCTGGGCGAGATGGTTGGTCAGGTTAAGCGTCAGGTTATCCAGGGCGGCGGGGCTGCGGGCCGAAAGCAGCAGCAGCTGCCAGGGCCGCGACGGGCCAGACGGTTCACGGGGCGGCGCTTCTTCCAGAATTACATGGGCGTTGGTGCCGCCAAAGCCAAACGAACTGATGCCCGCCCGGCGCGGGTGGCCGTTCCGTTCCCAGGGCGTCAGTTCGGTGTTGACGACAAAGGGGCTATTGGCAAAATCAATTTCGGGGTTGGGCTGCTGAAAATGCAGCGTCGGCGGGATTTGTTGGTGCATCAGGGCCAGCGTAGTTTTGAGCAGCCCGGCCATGCCCGCCGCTGCATCCAGGTGGCCCATGTTGCTCTTCACCGTGCCAATGCGGCAAAAGCCCGTTTTGCGGGTGCTGGCGCGAAAGGCATTGGCCAACGCTCGTACCTCAATCGGGTCGCCCAGGGCGGTGGCGGTGGCGTGGGCCTCGATATAACTGATGCTTTCGGCATCAATGCCGGAGGAGGCCAGCGCGTCAATAATCACTGCACTCTGGCCTTCCACGCTGGGCGCAGTAAACGAGGCTTTAAACGAGCCATCGTTGTTGGTGGCCGAACCTTTAATCACGGCGTAGATCGTGTCGCCATCAGCGAGCGCATCTTCCAGCCGCTTGAGCGCAACCACGCCCATGCCGCTGCCAAACACCGTGCCCTGGGCCTGGGCGTCAAAGGCGTGGCAATGGCCATCGGGCGAGAGCATGCTGCCCTGCTCGTAGAGATAGCCAACCGTGTGCGGCACATTGATGGTGACGCCGCCAGCTAGCGCCATGCGGCATTCGCCAAACAGCAGGCTCTGGCAGGCCAGGTGAACCGCCACCAGCGAGGTGGAACAGCCGCTCTGCACGGCGGTGCTTGGCCCGCGCAAATTCAGCTTGTAGGAGATGCGCGTGGTCAGCGAGCTGATGTCGTTGCCCAGCAGCACCAGCAACATGTTCTGGGGCTGGGCCAGCACCGGGTCGGTGTAGAGGCCCACCACGTAGGAACTCATGCGGGCACCGGCAAACACACCAATCGGCTCGTCGAACTGGGCCGGGTCGTAGCCCGCGTGTTCCAGGGCTTCCCACATGCACTCCAGCAGAAAGCGCTGCTGCGGATCCATGGTTTTGGCTTCCAGCGGGGTGTAGCCAAAAAAGTCGGCATCGAAGAGGTCAATGTTGTTCAGCACCGGGGCCGCCCGCACATAGTTGGGGGCGTTAAATTCGGTGCTGGGCACCCCGGCAGCTTTCAGTTCATCGTCGCTAAAAAAGCTGATCGACTCGACGCCGTCGCACAGATTGCGCCAGAAGGCATCGAGATTATCTGCACCGGGGAAGCGCCCCGCCATGCCCACAATGGCGATGTCGAGGCCAACGGGCTGTTCTTCCTGCTCAACCTGGTCGGTCATATGGCTCCTCTTCGTTGCCGCGTTCTATACCATCCCGCTGTGCGCTGTTGTACACAACAGGTAGATTACGGATTAGTTGCCTCGCACCCATCACACGAGGCTATGCCCCATGCACACAGCATAGGGGCGAGGTGAAATCAACTAACAGCCTGGTTACGCTCCACGAAATTTCTATATATATAAACCCAACCTGGTGCGAGGTTTAGTGTACCTTGCCACAGAAATAGCTGGCAAGCCAATAACACATACAAACAGGTATACTATTTATTTTTAATATGTCAGTTTATGCTATTAATACCAGGATCAGCGCACCTAGCGCCGCCGTTGCAGCACCTGGGCGCGTCGCCCCAGGTCGGCTTTGCGTTTGGCCAGCCGTTCCGCCATGTGGCGGGCAGCCTCGTCTTCGTCCTGAGCCAGCAATTCGGCCAGGTGGCGAATGGTGGGCCGTTGGTAGAGCATGGCGGTGGGTACATCCACTTGCAGCGTCTTTTTGAGGCGGGTCATGGTATGGATGGCGATGAGGGAGTTGCCGCCCAATTCAAAAAAATTGTCGTCAATGCCAATCTGTTCCAGGCCGAACACCTCCTGCCAGGTACGCATAATCGTGCGCTCCAGCTCGCTGCGGGGCGCAACATAGGGGTTGGCCAGCTGCGGGCGGGGATGCTGACCGCCCAGACCGTTAGGTTTGCTGCTGGTGCCCACTTCGGCCTGCGGGCGCTGGGCCAGCCGCATGGCCAGATCAGCGGTGGAAACCACCACCCGGCTGCCGGGTAGTTGGGTCAGCAGGCGGCGGGCGACCTCCACGCCGTCGGCGGGGGCAATGGCAAACTGGGCCAGGGCAGCAGTGGGCATCGCCTCGGTTTG
>JALONX010000919.1 GCA_025454695.1 Chloroflexaceae bacterium | reverse complement strand
ACCACCACCTTTCTGATTATAGATTGCAGATTGCAGAGTCGAAGGGAACTTTCATGCGTAACCAGGCATCCAATCGCCAATCGCTAATCACTAATCGCTAATCGCCACTCCCTAACCTCCGTCCGCCAGGTGTACCCGCAGGCCCACCCGTAGTTTGGCCAGCAGGGCTACCAGTTGATCGTGTTCAAGCTCGTCAAGCACGGCCAGGCGCTGTTCCACCGATTCCAGATGGGCAGCCTGGGCACGAGCACGACGAATGGCACCAGTTGGTGTGAGCACCACGCGCTGGGCACGCCGATCATCCGGGTCGGCGATGCGCCGCACCAGTTCGGACTGCTCCAGTCGGTCAACAATTCGGGTAATCGTGCTTTTGTCGAACAGAAGTTGGGCGCTCAGGTCAGTGAGCCGTTTGCCTTGCTCATTGTCCAACAGCACCAGGACAGCATACTGAGAGGTGCTCAAGTCAAAAGCGCGGAACACCCGCTGATCGCCATCGTCGAGCAGAACATACAGATCGTGGATCATGCGGTATGGCAGGATCGTTGTAGAAAGCTCGGTTTGCATCATCCGTTCCTGGCACATCGTTGTGAGCGCAATTATTGTGTTCGCAATAGTTGTATGCGAGAGTATACAATCGGTTTTGCAAACCGTCAAGCAGCAACCGGGAAATATTCCCCGGTCAATGCGCGGCGAACCAGGTAGTTCTCCCTCGCACCACAGGTTGAAATTCACTTATAATGGGGAAATCTTTCTTAAGTATACCATGGAAATGTAAACCATGCGGCATGCTATAATTCGCACGGTTACTCTACCGTGGACGAAACGTCAATCCAGCCATGCCAACGGTCGCTGTTCGTGATGTATTACGCCTGGCCTTGCCCCCAGGCACCAGTGTAGAAGCCGGTGCCGCCAGCCTGAGCTACCAGGTAACATGGGTTGCAACGCTGCGCCCCACCCCACCGGCCTTTGCCGAGTTGCGTGGCGGCGAGCTTGCCCTGCTTGCCATCCCGGCTCTGCAAACCCTTGATGCCAGCCTGACCCTGGCCACCCTGGTGCGTCGCCTGGCCATGGCCCCGGTGCCGGTTGCTGGTGTGGTGGTGCAGGGCGATATCCAGCCGGAAGATGCCCACGCTGCCGAGGAGTCGCGTTTGCCGCTGCTGCACCTGCCAGACGGGTGCGACCTGCGCGAGGTAGAACGGGAGATTGTGCGCCTGTTGGGCGATTACGAGGCCCAATTGGAGCGACGGGCTGCCCAACTCTACAATCTGCTCACGCAGCGCTCGCTGGCGGGCGTGGGGGTGCCGGGGCTGCTGGAGGTGCTGGCTGAGCATACTGGCCAGAGCGTGGCATGCTACGCGCCGAATGGCGAACTGCGCAATCAGCGCGGTCGTGGTTCGGCCCGCATTGCCATGCAGGCGCTACGCCCCACTGAGCGGGGCGAAACCCACATGCTGGGCCAGCAAATCTGGGTGGAGGCGATTGGCCAGCCCACCATGCCCAACGGCTACCTGGCTGTTGGTGGGTTGGCGCTCGATGAGTGGGATCGGCTGGCGGCGGTGCGTGGGGCCAGCGCCCTGGCTCTGGAATATGCCAAAGAGCAGGCGGTGCAGGCGGCAGAAGAACGGCTGCGGGGCGATTTTCTGGCCAATATTCTGGCTGGCCCGCCCGCCGATGGCTTGGCCCTGCAACAGCGCGGCAACGACCTGGGTTATGATCTTTCGTTGCCCCATGTGGCCCTGCTGTTTCACCTGGAAGATCTGGCCACTCCGCGCCTGAACCGGGTGGTAAGCACGCTGCAAAACGAACTGCTGCGCCGGGGCATCACCGCGCCCTTCTCGCGGCGCGAAAGTGGCATTCTCTGCATGTTGCCCATCAACAACGGCACCCGCCCCCGCGAACTGGCGGCACAACTTCACGAACGTTTGCATGCCGATTACCCCAGTGTGGTGCTGGCCCTTGGCAACCCCGCCCCGACGCTAGCCGAGTGGCGGCGCACGCTGGAAGAGGCCGAACAGGCCTTGATGCTGGGGCGACAACTGTTTGGCGGTGAACGGGTGTTAGCTTTCAACGACCTGGGTGTGTACCGGCTGCTGGTGCGGCTGCGCGAAACACCGGAACTCTGGACGTTCTACCGGGAAACGCTTTCGGCGCTGGCGGACTACGACCGCAAGCAGGGCAGCGACAAGCAGGGCGGCGAGTTCCTTAAAACGCTGGAAGCCTATTTCAACAACCTGGGCAACCTGCGGGCCACCTCCGACGCACTCCATGTGCATCGTAACACGCTCCTCTACCGGCTGGAACGGATTAAACAGATCAGCGGGCTTGACCTCGACAATGCCGAAGAGTTCTTCGCCCTCTGGCTGGCCCTCCGGGCACACCGCGTGCTACGCACATTGGAGGAGTGATAGGGAACCGTTTGCAGATGTCAGTTGGCAGTTCGCAGTATCTCTGAGAGGGTGATCAGAAACCTTAGATGTGTGGTATCATAGTAGAAATATGGCTTTCTGAT
>JALONX010000167.1 GCA_025454695.1 Chloroflexaceae bacterium | reverse complement strand
CTGGCGGTGCAATCATTCCTTTCACCGTGGCCAAAGATGGCGACGAAATTTATTTTGGTTTCAACATGGAAACAAAACAGCTGACGATTAGCACCGAAGGCGCACCAAAGGGCAGCCTGGCCAAACAGCGCGCCCACTGGGTCAACCGCGACACGATTGTGTGGAATGTGACCGGCACGCCCCGCTTTAGCTACAAGCTGCACTACAGCCCTAATGCCGAGCTGCAACTGGGCGCGAAGGGCGTTTCCGGCGGCGAGACGCTTGACCTGAGCTTCACCAACGCTGGCCCCGGCGAGGCCGCCCTCAAGCAGTTCCCGCACCTGGCGGGCTTCTCAGCCTTCAAAATCGCGCCAGAGGATCTGGCGAAAATCCCTGCCGCCCTGCAAGGCCAGCTCGCCGTGAGCGCCTTTGACGCCGAGGGCAAGCTGATTGACGCCACCGCGCTGCAAATCCCTGGTGCGCTCGATGATCTCTTCAGCTACGATGGGCCGCTGGGCGTGAGCTACGACGGCAGCACGCCCACCCTGCGCCTCTGGGCACCCACGGCCCGTTCCGTGCGCCTGCTGCGTTTTGCGGACTCGAAAGCGGAAACTCAGCCCACCGCCAGCACCATGCAAAACGACCCCACAACCGGCGTCTGGAGCATCAGCGGCGCGGCGGATTGGACGGGCCAGTTCTACCTCTACGAAGTGGAAGTCTACGCCCCCAGCACCGGCAAAATTGAGACCAACCGCGTGACCGACCCCTACAGCCTGAGCCTGGCAACCAACAGCACCCGCAGCCAGATCGTCAATCTGGCCGACCCGGCGCTGGCACCCCAGGGCTGGGATGCTGTGAAAAAACCAGCCCTGGCTACGCCCACCGACATCGCCCTCTACGAGCTGCATGTGCGCGATTTCAGCATCACTGACAGCAGCGTGCCGGAAGAGTTGCGCGGCACCTTTAAGGCATCTGCGGGAACTGGCCCAGGCCGGGATGACCCACATTCACCTGCTGCCCACCTTCGACATCGCCACCATTGAAGAGGACAAAAGCAAGCGCCAGGAACCCGACCTGGCCCAACTGACGACTTTCCCGCCCGACTCGGAGCAGCAGCAGGCCACCATTGACCCGATACGTGACAAGGACGGCTTTAACTGGGGCTACGACCCCTACCACTACAACGTGCCGGAGGGCAGCTACAGCACCAACCCCGACGGGCCGACGCGGATTGTGGAGTTTCGCGAGATGGTGCAGGCGCTGAACGGGGCCGGGCTGCGGGTGGTGCTGGATGTAGTTTACAACCACACCAACGCCAGTGGCCAGAACCCGCGCTCGGTGCTCGATAAGGTAGTGCCGGGCTACTACCACCGCCTCAATGGCGAGGGCGTGGTGGAGAAAAGTACATGCTGCGACAACACCGCCACCGAACACCGCATGATGGAAAAGCTGATGGTAGACTCGGTGCTGCTCTGGGCCAAAGCTTACAAGGTTGATGGCTTTCGCTTCGACCTGATGGGCCACCACATGGTGAGCAACATGGTGAAGGTGCGCGAAGCCCTGGACGGACTCACCGTGGCCAACGACGGTGTGGACGGCAAAAGCATCTACGTCTACGGTGAGGGCTGGAACTTTGGCGAGGTGCAGGACAACGCACGCGGCCTGAACGCGACCCAGATCAACCTGGCGGGCACTGGCATTGGCACCTTTAACGACCGCCTGCGCGACGGCGCACGGGGCGGCACGCCCTTCGGCAACCCCCGTGAGCAGGGCTTTCTCACCGGGCTGTGGGAAGCGCCCAACGGCTACGACCAGGGCGACGAGGCCACGCAGCGCGAGCAGCTGCTGACCCACATGGACTGGATTCGGGTGGGGCTGACGGGCAACCTGAAAACGTTCGAGTTCACCGACCGGCGGGGCGAAACGGTGCGGGGTGAGCAGGTGATCTACAACGGCCAGCCAGCCGGTTACAACGCCAGCCCGGTGGAGCATATCGTCTATGTTTCGGCCCACGACAACGAGACGTTGTTTGACGCGGTGCAACTGAAGGCCCCCGCCAGTGCCTCCATCGCCGAGCGGGTGCGCATGCACAACCTGGGCTTAAGTCTGGTGGCGCTGAGCCAGGGCGTGCCCTTCTTCCACGCGGGCGACGACCTGCTGCGCTCGAAGTCGCTTGACCGCAACAGCTACAACTCGGGCGATTGGTTTAATCGGATTGACTGGACGGGCGCGACCGACAACTGGGGTGTGGGCCTGCCGCCCAGGGGCGACAACGAGACGCACTGGCCGCTGATGAAGGAGTTGCTGGGCAACCCGGCGCTGAAGCCCCAGCCCGCCGACATTCAGTTTGCGGCGGCCAACTTCCGCGAGATGCTGCAAATCCGCCGTAGTTCGCCGCTGTTCCGCATGCAAACGGCAGCCCAGGTGCAGCAGCACTTGAGCTTCCTCAACACGGGGGCCGAGCAGACGCCAGGGCTGATTGTCATGCGCCTTTCGGCGCTGGGCGAGGCCAGCCTGAACACACCCTACGAAGAGATTGTGGTGCTGTTGAATGGCACCGGCAAGCCGCAAACCTTCACCGCCGCTGGTTTGAAGGGCGTGCCCCTGGCGCTTCACCCCATCCAGGCCAATGGCGGCGACCCGGTGGTGAAAACGGCCAGCTATGACCAGGCCAGCGGCGCGTTTAGCATCCCGCCCCGCACGGCAGCCGTGTTTGTGGGCACCGTAGCGGCCCCGCCCGCCCAGCCGACGGCGGCCCCGACGCAAGCGGCCCAGCCCACTGCTGCCCAGCCCACAGCAGCGCCCGCACCCACGGTAGCACCAACCGCCGTGCCAGCCCCGGCTCAGCCTGGCGCTGGCGGCACCTCCCTGCCCATCGTGCTCGGCGTGGTGATGATGCTGGTCGCCGTGGTGGTGCTGCTGCTGCGCCGAAGACGGTAGAAATTTCACCGCGGAGGGCGCGGAGAACGCGGAGAGGTTTCACCACAAAGGCACGGAGGACACAAAAAGATGATGAAGATTTGCTGCTTATTCTGGCCACCACATGCTACGTAGCCGCACGATGTATCGCACCAGTTGCCAGAAAGCGCAATAATGAGTCTTTACAAAATAATCCAGACAGCCATCGGGTTAACACGCTTCAGCGTGTTTGCGGCTTCCAGACGCCGAATTCATTCGGTGGCCAGGGCGGCACCGCGTGCCCGGATTAAAAAGTAAAACGTCATAATTGCGCGGCTACAGCATGTCCGTTTCGTGTTGTAAAACTTCATCATTCTCCGTGTCCTTCGCGCCCTCAGCGGTAAAAAACCTATGCTGAGCCGTCGCCCACGGCCCGCGCGTGGACTTCGTCCATGGCGAAAAGTACGGCGAACTCCGGCGGGAACTGCACTCGCACGTCGCGCATTTCGCCAGGCGAGACGGCCTCGTGCAGCACCTTCATCACCGCCTGGGCGTAACGCTGGGCGCTCGCATCATCTACCCCGGCCCGCTCGGCCACCCGCCGCAGAAACTCGTCCACGCCAAATTTCTCGTAGGCCTGGTCGGCGTCGGGCGGCAGGGCGGCGATCAGGTCTTTGGGCAATTGGGCAAACAACTCGCTGGCCTCGTTGCCTGCCAGCCGCTCGGCGATGGTTTGCAGCGCGGCGCTGGTGGCGCGGGTGGCCTCCTCACGGTCGCCAATGTTGACATAGTCCTGCACCCGCTTGATAAACTGCTGATATTGCATGCTGACTCCTGTTTTTACCGCGAAGAACGCGGGGACGCGGAGGGGTCTCACCACAAAGACACAGAGTACACAAAGGGCATAAGAATGTGTTTGTACCTTTTTTGGTCTTCGCGTCTCTTCGCGTCCTTCGCGGATCATTTTGTTTCACACATGTGACTGCAACAAGTGTACCTGTGAACCGGCATGTAACTCAGCCCATTACAACACATGCAGTTACCCGTCGCGCCCGGCGCATAGCACGAAAACGAATATGCTTGAAGACAACGAACAGCACAAGCGGCTCTCGATGAGTCTGTTGATGACGCCGGACATGGCGAATTTCTCTGGCGCGGTGCATGGCGGGGCCATCCTGCGCCTGCTCGACCAGGTGGCCTACGCCTGCGCTTCGCGCTATTCTGGCACCTACGTGGTCACCGGCTCGGTTGACCAGGTGGTCTTTCACGAGCGGATTAATGTGGGCGAACTGGTGACGTTTCAGGCCTCAGTGAACTACACCGGCTCGTCGTCAATGGAGATTGGTGTGCGGGTGGTGGCAGAGGATATTCGTGGGCGCACCGAGCGCCATGTGCTGACCTGCTACTTCACCATGATTGCGGTGGACGGCCAGAGCAAGCCGACCCGCGTGCCTCAACTTAAGCTCGACAGCCCGGTGGACGAACGGCGCTGGCGGGCGGCCCAGCTACGGCGCGAGCTGCGGCGCGAGATCGAGCAGCGCAGCCTGGAGATACGCCAGCACCCCGAAAGCCTGGTGGGCGAGATGGCGCAAGAATAGTGACGAGTGACGAGTGACGAGTGATGTGTAATCCGTAATCCGTAATCCGTAATCCGTAATTCGTACTGCGTAATTCGTAATTCGTGATGTCAATTCTGGTTTAATCGTCTTCAGCTGTCATTCTGAGCGAAGCGAAGAATCTTGCGCGTAATGAAGCCAAGACTCTTCGCTTCGCTCAGAGTGACATCCACAGAACTATGCCAGATGGCATAGCACATACCCAGTTCTCGCCAATCTGCAATCTGCAATCTCCAATCGCTAATCCCTACTGGCCAGCAGCCGTTCAATCCGGGCCACGATCATGTCAATGGCGATTTCGTTGACGCCGCCGCTGGGGATGATCACGTCGGCGTAGCGTTTGCTGGGTTCGACAAACTCCAGATGCATGGGGCGCACGCTGCCCAGATATTGTTCCACCACCGATTCCACACTACGGCCCCGTTCCAGAATATCGCGGTGCAGGCGGCGGATGAAGCGCAGATCGGCGTCTGCATCCACAAACAGCTTGATCTGCATGCGCTGGCGCAACACCGGCTCGGCGAAGATCAGGATGCCTTCCAGCAGCACCACTGGGCGCGGCGTCAGCGGCTGCGTCTCGGGCAGGCGCACGTAGGTGGCGAAGTCGTAGGTGGGCAGAGCCACCGTTTCGCCCTGGGCCAGGGCATCCAGATGCTGCACCAGCAAGGCGTTGTCAAGCGCATCGGGGTGGTCAAAATTGAAGAGCGACCGCTGTTCCAGCGGCAGGTGGCTCAGGTCGTGGTAGTAGAGATCGTGGGGAATGTAAGCGATGCGCTCCGGGCCAATGCGCTGCAAAATCGCCCGCGACACCGTGGTTTTGCCGCTGGCGCTGCCGCCTGCGACGCCGATGACAACCATGCAAAGCCTCGTTCAGCTAGAAAACACGTAACAAGCCGCAGTATACCATTCGTAGCGAGGCTACTCACCCAACCGCTGAAGCATTATGCCAATCTCCGCCGCCTCACCCGCTAGCGCCATCGCCTCGGCCAGCGCCATGGCCTCGCGCAGCGCGACGTGGGCCGTTTCGGGCTGCCCGTCGTGCAGCGACAGCAGTGCATGCATGCGCAGGGCCACCAGCTGGTAGCGGCGATTGCCACCCACCGCTGCGGTCAGTTCGTCAGTTGCGTGGCGGGCCTGCGCCGTGTGGCCCCCAGCCAGCAGGGCGGCGGTTTCGTGCTGGCGGGCGAAATCCCAGAAGGCCAGCGGGGTGGGCAATTCAGTGCGAAGGGATGCAAGAGCCAGTGAGTCTGCGGTTGCCGCCGCTGTGTCGTCCGTCATCATGTGCAGGGTGCAGCGCTGGGCCAGGGCCGCCACCCGGTAGATGGGTGTGCCGCCAAGCTCATCGGCCAGGGCCACTGCCTCGGCAATGGTGGGCGTGACGGCGGCATATGCTCCAGCGGCCAGCAGGGCGGCGTTATGGGCAATCAGCATCCAGAAGCGAATGGCCGGGTTGGGCAGGCTGCGGGCCAGCGCCAGGCCCGCGCTGGCGGCATGGCGGGCTTCTTCCAGCAGGCCAAGCTGGGCAGCGGCGTGGGCGATGTTGATCTGGCTGGCTACCTGCACCCACTCGTTGCGGCTGGCCAGGCCAAGGGCCAGGGCCTGCTGGGCGTGGGCCAGGGCTTGCCGGGGCTGGCCCACATGGGTTTCGCCCTGGGCCTGCTGCCACATGCACGAGGCCCGCATGGCCTGGAGTTGCAGCGCCGACGAGGCCACCGCACCGTTCCAGATGTGGGCAGTGGCGGCAGGCGAGTCAGTTGGGGTCATGGCGGCGTAACCCACCTGGGCGGCGGCGGCGAGGGACACAACGGCATCCCAGTCGCCTGCGTAGCTGTGGGCCTGGCTCAACACGTAGCGGCTGCGGGCGGCCAGTTCGGGCTGCGCCAACTCCTCGGCCAGGGCCAATGCCTGTTCGCCCGCACCGACGGCCCGCGCAATCTGCCCGCTGACGGTAGCGACCTGGGCCTGGTTCCAGGCCGTTTCGGCTGCCAACATGCGGTTGCCCTGGCGCTGGGCTAGTTCGGCAGCAGTCGCCAGCGTCGCCAGGGCCGTAGCCGTGTCGAAGCGATGCTGGGCCTGCACCAGGGCCAGCCTGGTGAGAGCGGCCACTTCCAGTTCCAGCTGCCCTTCTGCCTGGGCGGCGTCGCGCAGAGCGACATAGCATGCGGCGGCGGCATCCCACTCGTCGGCCAGTTCGTGGGCCCGGCCCATGTTGAGCAAAAGCGGTGCATTAGTGTTGGCGCTCCCGCCCGTCCCTTCCAGCACCTGGCGTGCTCGCCGGTAGTGGGCAATCGCCTCGTGGGCCGCTGGCATGGCAAGGGCTTCGTCGCCCGCCTGGGTGCTGTAGCGCAGCAGCGCCTCGTCTTGACGTGCCCGTTCGGCGTGGTGGGCCAAGGTGGCGGCGCTGGCGCGCCCCTGAGCTAGCACCTCCAGCGCCCGCCGATGCAGCACCCGCCGCCGGGGTTCGCCCGCATGGCTGTAGAGTACCTCACGCACCATATCATGCAGAAAACGGTAGCGTTCGGGCTGACCGCCGCTTCCCTCCACCCGCTGCACAAAACGCCGTTGCAGCACCTCATCGAGTCCGTTTAGCGCCGTTTCGTCGTCCAGGCCCGTCACGGCCAGCAGCGTTTCAAAATCGGACTGGTCGGCCAGAACCGCCACGGCTAGCAGCAAGCGCTGGGCGAGCTGGCTCAGGTAGGCCAGGCGGGCGTGGATGAGATCGCGCACGGCGGGGGAGCGGCTGGGGTCAGCGTTCAGCGTCGCCGGGGTGATGCTGATCTGCCATGTGCCGTTGTGCTGGTTCGCCAGCAGCTCGCCCTGGTCAAGCAGTGAGCGCAGCGTTTCCAGCAGAAAAAGGGGCTGGCCCTGGGTAGCGGCGTAGAGTTGCTCCCCAAAACGGGCGAATTCGGCGGTGGGCTGTGCGCCCGCCGGGGTGGCCACCGTGCCGCTGCCCAGGGTGGCCACAAAGTGGGTGGTGTCGGCGGCGCTGAGGGCAGCCAGGTTCAGCCGGGCCAGCGGCAGGTCGCGGCGCAGCGCTGCCAGCCAGCCATTGAGCGCATGATTGGACAGCGCCAGGTCTTCGGCGCGGGCGGTGAGCAGCAGCAGGATGGGTTGGCCGTCGGCGGCCCATGTGCGCAGGGCGTAGGCGAGCAGGTCGCGGCTGGCGCTGTCGGCCCACTGAGCGTCGTCCAGCAGCAGCAGCAGGGGGCTGCGCCGGGCCAGCTGGGCCAGCAGCAGCGTCACCGCACCAAAGAGGCGACTCTGGGCCAGCCGTTCGTCGCCGGTGGGCGGCGGCAGGTTCGGCAGGCGGCTGCGCAACTCGGGGATAAGGCGGCTGAGTTCGGCCAGGCTCGTGGCATCAAGTGAGTCAGACGTGGCCCGGGCCAGCGGCGGGCGCAGCGCATCGAGCAGGGGCTGGTAGGGCACATGGCTGGTCAGTTCCAGCGCCCGCCCGTGCAGCACCTCGGCTCCCTGGCTGGCAGCCCAGTGCAGCAGTTCGCGGGCCAGGCGCGTCTTGCCAATGCCCGACTCGCCCGCAATCAGTGCGACCTGGGTGCGGCCCGCTGCCGCTGCGCTAAAGACCTCGATCAGGGTGGCAAATTCGGCGGCCCGGCCCACCAGCGGCCCTTCCAGCAGGTGGGGCTGCGCGAAAGAACCGAGAACCTGTAGGGGCGAACATTGTGTTCGCCCGTCGGAAGAACCAGGAACCAGAAATCGAGAACCGCTATCACGACCCTGGGTTGGGAGTGGTGCTTTTGGTGTATTCGGCGTTGGGGACGCGGTAACAGCCGAGGGCGATTCGCGCAACTGGGCGGCCAGGCTCTGCGTTTCGGGGTCGGGTTCGATATCGAGTTCGCGGGCCAGCAGGTCGCGGCAGCGCTCGTAGGCCCGCAGGGCGGCGGCCCGGTCGCCCGTGGTGGCATGGGCCTGCATCAGGCGACGATGGGCAGTTTCGTCCAGCGGGTCGTGGGCTACCCAGCGGGCCGCGCCATCGGTGGCAGGCTCCCCAGCGTCTAGTTGCCCCGCCGTGAGTCGATCTAGCACGGCGCTGAAGCGGCGGTGCCAGTGTTCACGCTGCGTCGCCGCCCAGGTATCGAAATCCTCCGCATCGTTGAGCGAAAAGCCAGCTAGCAACTCGCCCCGGTAGGCAGCGAGGGCGGCCTGCAAGCGGTTGCGCAGATCGGCGGGCGGCGGCTGGAGGGTGAGCAGGCGGCTCGCCTCGGCCAGCCCGTCCACATCACATGTCACGCCGGGCTGGGGTACAAAAGCCAGGTGTTCACGGTCGGCCTGGAGGCAAGCGTCGGCCACCTGGCCCAGTTCCTCGCGCAGCAGGGCCAGGGTGCGGCGCAGGGTAGCCCGCCCCCGTTCGCTGTCGCTGTCGGGCCAGAGCAGGGCGGTGAGCGCCTCGCGGGAGTGACGGCCTGGTTGCAGCACCAGGTAGGCCAGCAGCGCCAGCGACTTGCGCGAGCGGAAGCTGACTGATGTACCATCAACGGTGACGGCGGGTGGACCAAAGAATTGAAGCTGAAGCTGCGGCATGGTAGGTTCTAGCAAGCGTGCATTGCAACGATGCACGTTCGCCAGTATACCACGCCCATCTGGTGCTAGGCCCGTGCGGCAGCGGTGGTCAGCCAGCCCAGCAGCAGGTTGTTAAACGCCGCCGGGTTATCCATGTTGGCGCAGTGCCCGGCGTCTTCAATCACATGGTAGACACTGCCGGGTTGCTGCTGTTGCCATGTGGCAGCAACATCATGCAACAGCGGGCGTTCGTGTTGGCCGCAGATGATGTGGAGGGGCTGCGAGAACGGTTCGTAAGCAGGCCGCATAATCGAGTCTACCCCTGCCATAGCCTGAAACGAACGGCGGGTAAAGCTCTGGGCGCTCTGGTAAAACGCCTCCTGGGCCTGGGGCTGCCAGGTGGCCTGGCGGGCCACATAGCGCCGAAAGCGTGGCATGGAGAAGAGTACCAGGCCAATCCAGCGTAGCATTTCGGCCCGTTGTTGCCGTTGAATGGCCTTACTGGTGCCAAAAATGGGAAAGCCACCGACCACGGTGAGCGTTGCCACCGCATCAGGGTGTTGCGCTGCAATAGCCTGGGCCAGCAGTGCCCCCAGCGACACGCCGACCACATGGGCCTGCTGGTGGCCCTCGCGAGCGAGGAGTTTGGGAAACAGCGACGGCAGATCGCTCAGTTTCGCGCTGCTGCCGCGAACCTGTGAACGCCCGTGGCCGGGCATGTCCGGTGCCAGCACCCGGTAGCTGGCGGCAAAAGCGGCCAGTTGCGGCGCAAAACAACGGTGGTCGCCAAATGCCGGGTGTAAAAATATGATCAATTCGTGCTGCGGGTTGCCCTGGGACACATAGTGCAGGGCGTCATCCCCGTGGGCAAGGGTGTGTTGTTCAGGTTCAGGGGTGCTGGTCACGCTGTTGTTCCTTCAGGGTGTGCAAAAGGCGCTGAAACCAGGCCAGGCTGAACGCATAATATTCCCGGCCATAGTTCAGTGTCAGCTGTTGAAAGGTGGAGATGTCGTGCTGCTCGGCAGGGGCGACAAGCGTCGCCTGCTGCTGCTCAAGCTGGTCGAGGGTGTGGGCCAGTGCTTCCAACGCAGCCAGGTGCGCTTCCAGCACGGCGATGCGTTGGGCCAGCTGCAGGTGCCCGAGAAAAAAAAGTCGTGTCAGGGCTGGCTCCTTGACCTTTTCGCTGGGGATGGGCGATTGTAACCACTCCTGAAACGCCGCAGCCCCGGCGGGCGTTATGGCGTAGATTTTCTTGTTGCGGCCATGTTCAACCGCTTCCCGCAGCGAGACCCATTCTTTCGCGAACAGTCGGTTCAACGCGCTGCTGATGCTGCCAAAGCTGGCGCTGTAGAAGAGCGAGATGCTGCTGTCGAGCAGCTTATTCAGGTCGTAGAGCGTGCGTTCGCGCCCTATCAGTAGTCCGAGCAAAATAAATTCCATAACATCTCCACACGTTATATACCTAATAGTAATATACTCTGAGGTGGTTGTCAAGCACAAGCTGGTGTGAGCCAGGGCATGGGCAAAGCCTTTATTTTCGTCCG
>JALONX010000918.1 GCA_025454695.1 Chloroflexaceae bacterium | reverse complement strand
AGGTATCGAAATATCTGCCGCTCGACATTCAACGCGGCCCCCACCTAGGGGAATTCGCAACATATTGGTGCGGTTATTGTTGCCATAGCAGATATAAACGGGCGCCCAGGTGAACCCTGACATACTGCCTCTGGCAACGAGCCGTTTGTAACTGTTCACTGTAGGCGCAATGACAGCGCAAATTTGGATGCCCGAAATTCTCCAGGTGCTGCGCAAACATAGCGACTCGTTTGCCTGCATGCAGCGCATTGATGCCGCCGTGGTGGAGCTGGCGCAGCAGGCCCAGCTTCAGGGCGAACTAGCCCCTCATCTGGACGTGCCCACGGTGGTACGCACCTTCCACGCCCTGGCCCAGGCCCCCCACATCGCCCCACTGAGCATAAGCGGCACCCCCAACCCCGCCACTATTGCCCCAACCCTGGCCAACATCTTCCGCAGCGGTGTGCAATCGTGAGCGATGAACGATGAACGATGAGCGCTGAAGCTGAGCTATTGCGACTCACTCGTCGTTGCCGATTCGTGTAACTCCAGCTTCATGCCGATGTGGGAAGGGACAAAACCATGCCGCTCGTAGAAGCGCTGAGCATCGCCTCGTTGGGCATTGGTGGTGAGCTGCACCATGTGGCATTGCTTCTGGCGGGCACGCCCGATGGCCCACAGCAATAACATCTGGCCAATCCCCTGATCACGACAGTTCTTGTCCACCCGCACCGCCTCGATCTGTGCCCGCATACCGCCCCGGTAGGTCAGATAGGGAATAAAAGTGAGTTGCAACGTGCCGACCACTTCGGCTGCCTGCGTCGCAACCACCAGTTCCTGCTGTTCGTCACGGTCAATCAGCTCAAAGGCGGCGTAGTAGGATTGCGGCAACGGCTCGCTGTAGCATTCCCGTTGCTGCCCCAGCAAATCATCGGCGAGCATACGCACAATGGCCGGGACATCGGCCCGAGCGGCGCGGCGGATCTGGATGGTGGATGGTTCTGGCATGTGCGTTCACCTGGTTCATTGTGGATTGGCGACCACAACCCGATGGCATTGGGCATGCGTTGAAGGCCGACACATTGGTCGGCCCTACGGCATTGCGATTTCATCGCTCATCGTTCGGTCGGTTCTCCGTCCCGCGCCCCGCCGCTTCCTCCACCGTCAGCACGGGGGAAACGCAGGCATCCACATGGCGAAAACGTTCCTCCCAATAGTGCAAGGGCTGAGTGGCGATGACGGTGGACACTTCAGCTATGGCGTGGGGCTGGGCGGCCAGGTCGGCGTGCAGGGGCACCAGGTCTTCCCGCCCTAGCGCCATGCAGAAGCGGTGCCAGAAGTGGAACTCCAGCGCTGCCACTGCCAGGTAGCGCCCATCCGCTGTGCGGTAGAGCCGGTAGCAGGCCCGTTCGCCAGTGAGCAAGCTGCCTTCCGGCGGCACCGGGCTGCCGCTCCGAGCCACCGCCCACCACGGCGTCATCAGCCATGTGGCAGCCTCGTGCAGCGAAACATCCAGGGTGGCCCCCAGGCCCGTGCGGGTGCGCTCGTGCAGCGCAGCCAGAATGGCGGTGGCTGCCCTGAGTCCGCTCACCATGTCGGCCAGCTGGGTGCCAGGCATAGCGGGCACGCCGCCCACGCTGGTGTTGCCCAGAAAGCCGGATAGGGCCACGAAGTTCAGGTCGTGGCCCGCGCGCTGGGCCTGCGGGCCGGTGCTGCCATAGCCCGACAGGGCGCAGTAGACCAGGCGCGGGTTGGCAGCCCGTAGCGAGTCCGCCCCAAGGCCAAGCCGTGCCAGCACGCCGGGGCGAAAGCCATCCACCAGCACATCGGCGGAGTGGGCCAGTTCGCGCAGTCGGGCCACATCCTCAGTCGCCTTCAGGTTCAGGGTCAGGCTGCGTTTCCCCCGGTTGAAGGCCAGAAACATGGCGTTGTCGCCGCTGGGCGTGCGCGGCTCCAGCTGGCGCATGGGGTCGCCCTCGGGGCGCTCAATCTTGATCACGGTTGCGCCCATATCAGCCAGAATCTGTGTGCAGAGCGGGCCGGGGATGTAGGCGGCGACTTCGATGACGGTGATGTCTGATAATTGCATGATGAATGACCGAAGACTGGAGACCGGAACAAGGCTACATGCGTACTGCGTACTGCGTAATAATCACTGTGTTTTCAATGATGTTTACGCAGTACGTAGTACGGATTACGTAGTTACCCCACTTCCGTTTCGTGCAGCTGCTGTTGGGTGAGGGGCAGGATGCCATTGCCGGGGGTATAGGGCAAGTAGATGCTGAAGGTGCTGCCCTGGCCCTCTTCGCTGGCGACTTCCACTCGGCCACGGTGGCGGGCAACAATTTCTTTCACGACGTAGAGGCCAATGCCCAGCCCGCTGATCTGGCGTGGGTTGGCGTTTGCAGCCCGGTAGAAACGGGTGAAGAGCTGTGGCAGCGCCCCCGCCGGGATACCCATGCCCTTGTCGGCCACGCGAATGGCTACCTCACTAGCCGTTAGTTCAATGCAAACGGTGATTGGCCCGCCAGCAGGGCTG
>JALONX010000166.1 GCA_025454695.1 Chloroflexaceae bacterium | reverse complement strand
AGCCAGCCGAGCACCATGGCCACCAGCACCAGCGGCCAGCCCAGTGGGTCGGGTGGCGGCCCCACCAGCAGGGTGACCAGCGCCCCACCGACCAGGACATTCACCGCCATGCGCAACACACTATCGCCCAGGGCCGCGCTGAAGTGGTAGCTCAACAGGTTGTAGGGCTTGTTCAGGGCATAGGCCACCGAACCATCCTTCACCTGTTCGGCGATAATGTTGGCGAGGCGGGGCCGACTCAGCAGAATAGTCTCGGCCAGCATCAGGTACCAGAGCGTATCGTCCAGCGACAGCCCGTTGATGCTGGTTTGCCCAACGGACTCAAAGGTGGCCCGCCAGAGGTGAAAAAATACCCACATGAAGAGAACAATCGTCAGGCTGCGGGCCAGCAGATCAAGCGGGTAGGCGAAGCTGTTGGCCAGCTGGGTGGTGAAAACGGCGCTGTATTTGCGGATGTTGTGTTGCATGATTCCCCTTCTAATGCGTAATCCGTAATGCGTAAATAGCGGTGATCTCATTGCACCTGGCGAGGAGCGATTTCATTGCTCTCGCCCGGAATCAAGCATTACGCATTACGTTTTACGCACTACGTTTCACGCCTGCACCGGTGCCGCTTCCTCATAGATCGCCCGGATCACCTCTTCCAGCGAGGGGTCGGCGATGGTGAGATCAACCAGGCTGCCGAGGGTGGCCAGCCGGGCGAGCAGGGATTCTACCGGGGTTTCGCGGCTGTCGAAGCGCAGTTTCAAGCCATATTGCCCGGCTTTGAGCAGCTCGGCCCCAGCGACATGCACCGTTTCTGGCAGGGCTTCGGCGTAACGGGCTTCCACGGTTTTTGAGGTCAGGTAGCGCCGCTTGAGACTTGAAACCTTGTCCTGAAAGATAATCTGGCCGTGGTTCACAATGATCACCCGCCGACACAGGGCTTCAATATCGCCAGCATCGTGGGAGGTGAGCAACACGCCCACGCCTTCCTGCTCATTCATCTGCCGAATAGTATCGCGGATGCGCTGCTTGGCCACCACATCTAGCCCGATGGACGGCTCATCGAGCAGCAGCAACTGGGGGCGGTGCAGCAGCGAGGCGGCCACCTCGCAGCGCATGCGCTGGCCCAACGAGAGCTTACGCACCGGCGTTTGCAGCAATTCCTCAATCTCAAAGGCCTCGGCCAGCAGCTTCACCCGCTGACGCACGGTGGCGTCATCCAGTTCGTAGATTTTGCCAAACAGGTAGAAGGTGTCGAGCGCAGGCAGGTGATACCAGAGCTGGGGCCGCTGACCAAACACGCTGCCGATGCGGTAGGCCAGGGCACGCCGTTCGCGCCAGGGCGTGAGTCCAAGCACATGGACCTCGCCACCGCTGGGGTGCAGAATGCCGGTCAGAATCTTGATCGTAGTGGATTTGCCCGCGCCGTTGGGGCCGATAAAGCCCAGCAACTCGCCTGGCTCCATGTCGAACGAGATGCCACTGACGGCATCAACCGTGTGCGACGTGGGGCGAAACAGGGACGTGAAGCTACCGCCCAGCCCGGCGGCTTTCTGTTTGACATGGAAGCTCTTGCGGAGGCCGCGAACGCTAATGACTTGCATAAAACACCTCTTCTGTCAGATTCTTACATTGATTGTAAGATAACCAACAGGCAGGCGCATCGTTCTTCCGCCCGAGCCGGAGGCACACAAAAAGACCGACACCTGCGTGTCGGCCTGCTAGACTCTCTCACAAAGGCACTTTTTTAGCTCTCGCAAAGGCGCAAAGATCGCAACTGTGTTGTCAGAAGGATTGCATCTGCTTCCCTTTGCGGCTTTGCGCCTTTGCGAGAGGCAACTATAGCGAGGGTTGGGTGGGCAGGCGGGTTGGGTCGCCGCTCATGGTGGACGATTGGCTGGGAATAAAGCGCCGCAGCAGGAAGGCCGCCGCGCTTACCAGCAGGCCGCCCAGCACCCAACGCAACACCGGAGCCGCCTCGGTCTCGGGGCGAGTCTGGGGCAGCGGGGCATGTTCAGCAAACAGTGCCAGCATACCTTTGTTGAAGGCCTTCAAATCCTGGGGACTGCGGCTGGAAACCCAGTTGCCGTCGCGGACGAGGGCCTTGTCCTGCCACATGGCCCCGGCGTTGACCAGGTCATCCTTGATGCCGGGCCACGAAGTCAGGCTGCGGTCGCGCACCAGGCCCGCCGAGGCTAGCACCCACGGCCCGTGGCAGATTACCGCAATCGGCTTGCCCGCCTGGTCGAAGGCCTGCACAAAGGCCATGGCCTTGTCGCTCTGGCGCAAAAAGTCGGGGTTGAAGTGGCCACCGGGCAGCAGCAGCGCATCGTAGACGGCGGGGTCGGCCTGGCCCACCACCCGGTCAACGGGGATTTTTTTGCCCGGCACCATCGCGTTCATGCCCTGGATTTTGCCGGGGCGCAACGAGACCACTTCTACACTCGCCCCGGCCTTCTGCAAGGCTTCCATCGGCGAGGTCAGTTCAATCTGCTCGACTCCGTCCGCCGCGAGAATGGCGACCCGTAGCCCTTCAAGTTTCTTCTGAGCCATAACCTTTTCCTTTCTCCTACATGATGAATGAACCACAAAGGCACAAAGGAGGAACAAGAAATGCTGATCATCATGTTTGTGCCCTCTGTGTCTTTGTGGTAAGAACTAATTCACTTACGTCCGTCATCCACGGGGTTGATGGGCGGGCGGGGCCGGGGGGCGGCCTCGCTGGCCCGCTGGCTGTGTATCGCCCGCTCGGCGCTCAAATCTTCCATGGCGTTTTCGGCCATGGCATTGATGTCGTTGCCCACGCCGCCGCTGGCGTCAGCCCCCATGGCACTTGGCATGCCGCCGCTTAGCCCGCCACCAACGTCGGACTCACGGCTGCCGCCGGTAGTGCCGCCCGCCATGCCACTGCCAGAGGTGGCCAGTAAATCGCCACTGGTGCCTCCTTCAATCCCCAGGTTGCTACCCCGGCCAGCGTTCACCGCCACACCCCCGGCCAGCGGTGCCGAGGGGTTGCTGCGGGTGCCCTGGCTGCTCACGTTCGCCGTCAGCCCGCCCAGGCTCGGCTCGCCACCGAGGCCGCTGGTGCCACCATTGCCCTGGCCTGTTCCCACCGCGTCGGGGGTGGCGCTGCCCCGGCCTATGCCGCTGGTGCTACCCAGCCCGCCGGGCGTTGGTGCGCCCATGCCAGTGCTGCCGCTACCAGTAACGTTCATGCCAGGGCCGCCAGGCAGGTTGCCGCCCGCGTCACTCGTGGTAGCGGCGCTGGTGGCCGGGCCATGGGCCACTGCCTCGCTCCCTGAGGCCGAACCAACGGCCCGCAGTTGGGGCCTGGCCTGGGCCTGGCTCTGCTGCGAAGCGGGTGTTTCTTCACGTCTGTCTGGTGCTTCCAGCGGTCGCAGCGGCTCACCGGGGGCCGGGGCGTTGGCCGGGTTATCCACATGGGCCACGGCCCGCCCGCCAGAGCTGGCAGCCTGGGTAATATCGGGGTTGTCTACGGCTGCACCCGTATCGTCATCACCAATAAGTGGGCCAAAAACATTCGTGTCCAGACCCGCTTGAAGCTTCTCGATTGCAGCATCAATATTGGCGCTGCTGCTGGCGGAAGCAGCCCCGGGCCGAAAAACACGGCGCTGGCGCTTCGCCTGACTATCGTCTGTCATCGTGTACCTCTTACTGGTTGAAACGCACGACCATGCGGCCCAACCCTCCATGGTTCCAGGGTTATGCATGCAGGGGCTGTGCCACGGGAGAGCAGAGAGATTGGAGATTAATTCGTAGTGCGTGCTGCGTGCTGCGTGCTGCGTAGTGCGTGCTGCGTAGTGCGTGCTGCGTAGTGCGTGCTGCGTACTATGCAATACACGCAGTTCAGTTGACACGTTTCACGCTTCACGTTTCACGCTTCACGTTTCACGCTTCACGTTTCACGTTTCACGTTTCAGACTGCCAACTGCCAACTGCCAGCTGCCAACTGCCTTCCACCACTGTGGCAAACGCTACAAATCAACAATCGTTAGTAAGTCGCTGGTGTGGCGTTGCAGGGCATGGGCGACGACGGTGCGGTGGCATTCTGCCGGGTTGGCCTCGAAGCAGAGCAGCACGCAGCGACTCTGGCGAGCAGCTGCCAGCGCCGCGTCGAGAGCCTGGGGTTGAGCGGAGATTTCGGCTTCCATCTGGGCAAAAAAGGTGGCATAGTCCTTTGTTTCCCGCACCTCGTCGCGCAGGTGGCGCGGTGTGCCCAGTTCCACCAGGTGGGTGTAGGCAATCCCAACCTCGGCCAGGTGTTGGCGCAGGCGGTTTTTGGCAAAGCCAGGCTTGCGGCTGATGGGCAACTGCCGCACATCGAGCACATGGCTAATCTCGTGGCTCACCAGCAGGGCAAGAAAGCTCTCGATGCTGTGGCCCTGGTAGCCCACGGTGTAAAGGGTTTGCATACACACCTTTCCTTTTTCCTGTCGCCATTAGTCTGTCTTGAACCACCCCAATTGTACCCCACTAGCGGCGGACTTTCCTCCTATTGAGCATCGTCGCTCCCTCACCTATGCTGTAGTGGGTGGTACCCGCGTGTGGTGCTGCCTGGTTCTATTTGTTTCCTTTGCGGTTCCGGTTACAAAAGGAGAAGCCCGATGGCACCCCGCCGTTCCTCACTTCAATGGCTCCTAATTCCCTTGTTCCTCAGCCTGCTTGCCCTGCCCATGTTTGTGGCCACGGCGCGGGCGGCCCAGCCAGGCGAAGAACTTCTGCGTATTGATAACGGTGTGCTCACCAGTAGCACCACCTTCACCACGGTGATCCCCAGTGGAGGCGTGGCCAACTTTCGACTCAGCGTGAGTGGCGGCACCGCCAGCGATCAAATCACGCTGACCGTTCGCGACGGCAGCACGCCGGTGGGCAGCTGGGCGGTGCGTAGCGGCGAGACCTCCTGGGGCTTCGCCACCATTCCCGCCAATGCCACCCTGACGCTGCAAACCACCAGTGCAGCCCCGCTCAACTACACCCTCGGTGTGTATGCCCGTGATGTTGCGCCCCGTTTTGCCGAAGGCGTCGCTACCTGGAGCGGCACAGCGGTGGGGGCGGGCATCCAGTCGGCGGTGCAGATCAACGTGCCTGCGGCTGGGCGCTACCGCTTCACCCTGGGCGCAACCAGCGGCAAGTTTCAGCTGAAGGTGGACGACAACTACCTGCTGAAAACGGTGGTAGCTGGCCAGACCCCGGCCCCCGAGGATAGCACCTACTACCTCAGCGCCGGGTCGCACACACTGACGATTGTGCAGAGCAGCAGCGAAACAACCGCATGGAGCGTGGCCCTGGCCCCGGTGAGCGGCCCTGAGGCCCTGCCCGCCACCGAAAACACGGCGGTGCTGGGAGCTGGCACCTTCACCGAAGAGTGGATTCCCATTCAGGTTGCCAGCGAGCAGCCAGTAAACATTCGCATTGCCGCCACTGGGGCAGCTGCCGACAAGCTCCAGGTGGAGTTGTACCACGGGGCCAACCGGGCCTACGCCAGCGCCGCAGTCTTTGGCGGCGAGGTGGCATGGGGCACCAGCACGGTGGCTAGCGGCAGCAATCGCCTGCGCATCATCGCCGACGGCAACAGTGGCCCGCTGGCCTATGCCATCACCGTTTCGCCCGTGGGTGGCGTGCCAGTGGCCTGGAACGGCGTGAGCTACGGCACCGCCCACGCTGGCGGCGGCCAGCCAACCTTCCAGGTGAACTTCCCCCAGGCGGCGCTCTACAGCTTCAAGCTGAGCGCAACTGCCGGGCGCTTCCAGCTGGTGGTACCTGGGCTGGTGCGCAAAACTGCCAGCGATGCAGGCGCGGTTGAGTTCACTGCCTATGTTCCGGCTGGCCCCCAGACCCTGACCCTGGTGCAAGACCCGAACCTGGCCAGCACCACCTGGAATGTTGAAATTGCCGCCACCGAAGGCACCAGCGACGCCCTGCCTTTTAGCAGAACCGGCGGACTGATTGGCGGCACAGGTAACGCTTTTAGCGAAGAGGTGCTGCCCCTGCAAGGGGCGGCAGCGGCCCCAGCCAACATAAAAATCACCGCCAGCGGCGGCAACCCCGGCGACGCACTGCGCTTTGAACTGAGCAATGGCACCACCGTCGTTTATACCGCCACCAGCATCTACAATGGTGAGGTCTTCTGGGCTACAGCGGAACTGGCGCGCGGCACCAACCTGATGCGGGTGGTGGCCAACCCGGCTAACACCGGGCGCATGAACTATCAGGTAGATGTGAGTGCCATCCCGGCTATTCCGGCGACCCTGGAAGGTGTGGCCCTCGGCCCGGGCCTCAACTCCACCGTGCGGGTGAATGCGCCAGTGGCCGGTATCTACAACATTAGCCTCAGCATCACCGAAGGCACGTGACAGGTGTTGGTGAACAGTGCCCAGAGCGCCGTGGCCGTAGCGGGCGAGATGAACCTGGCCAATGCCACCGTGACACTACGTGTGCCGCTGACGGCGGGCATCCACGCCCTTACCTTCCGCCAGGACAATGCCCAGCCCCGCACGGTGTGGAAGATTGAAACCAGCCTGCGAGCCGAAGGCATTGTGCCAACCGTCAGCCGAGTCACGCCCAACAGCATGATTACCTCGGCGGGTGCCACGCTGACCCTGGAGGGCCGTGGCTTTGAGATTGACACCGTGGTGGAACTGGTGGGTAGCGGCACCACCACCCTGCGCCTCGCTACGACGGTGGTGAGCAGCACCCAGATTCTGGCGACTCTGCCGCCCAACACCGCCAACGGCACCTACACAGTGCGGCTCATTCAGCCCAATGGCAGTCCTGTCGCCACTAGCGCAACTGTTTCAGTCGGGCCACGGCGCGTGTTTCTGCCCATTGTGACGCGGTAACGGTTGAGGATTGGAGATGAGCGGATAGCTGCAAAGGATATGAGGGAAATGAGGGAAACGAAGCTGAGCATCAGCTCGCAATTTCCTTCATTTCCCTTATTTCCTTGTATGATACGCAGTACGTAGTTCGCAGTACGTAGTAGTCACTACGCTCCACGTTTCAAACTGCCAACTGTCAACTGCCAACTGCGTTCCAGCATTTGACAACGCCCCGCCACCTCTCTACCATGCAAAGCAGTTGAACAACGGCCAGCAGGAGGAGGGGCGATGATTGGGTTACCAGAATTGCCACAGCGGGTCAGCATCCGCGAGGTAGGGCCACGGGATGGCCTGCAAAATGAGGATGTCATCCTCAGCACCGCCGACAAGCTGCGCCTGCTTGATGCCCTTGGCGCGACGGGACTCACGCAAATTGAAGTTGGCTCGTTTGTGAAGCCCCAGAACGTGCCCCAGATGGCTGACACACCGGAGGTGTTCGCCCGCCTCCAGCGCCGCCCCGGCGTCATCTACAGCGCCATTGCGCCAAATGTGGTGGGGGCGCAGCGAGCGGTGGAGGCCGGAGCCGACGCGGTGATGGTCTTTCTGAGCGCCAGCGAGAGCCACAACCGCAGCAACGTTAACATGAGCGTGGAGCAGTCGCTGGTGGCTGTGGCCAACATGGCGGCGGTGGTGCGCGAAGCCGGCAAACCCTTCGACGCGGTGCTGTCAGTGGTGTTCGGCTGCCCCTTCGAGGGCCATGTGGCAATTGAACGGGTGCTAGAGCTGTGCGAACGGCTGCTCAACCTGGGGGCGGGCCAGCTCACCTTTGGCGACACCACTGGCATGGCCTACCCGACCCTGGTGCAGCAGGTGGTGCTAGCCTTCCGCCAGCGCTTCCCGCGCCAGCCCTTGCGGCTGCACCTGCATAGCGCCCGCGGTGCCGGGCTGGCCAACATCCTGGCCGCACTCCAGGTCGGCATCACCGAGTTCGACAGCAGCATTGGCGGCATTGGTGGCTGCCCCTTTGCGCCTGGCGCACCCGGCAACCTCTGCACTGAAGATTTGACTCACATGCTGCATGAAATGGGCATCGCCACCGGCCTCGATCTGCCCGCGCTGATGGAGTGCGCCCGCATGCTGGAAACCATGCTCGGCCACGAAGTCCCCGGCCAGACGATTAAGGCTGGGATTTGTAAGCACCTGACGGGATAAGGGTTAAGGGTTAAGGGTTAGGAGCAATGTGTATCATTGCTGTGCAACGAAGTTAACCCCTAACCCCTCATCTCCCTTAACCCTTAACCCTTAACCCTCCTTCACATGGATCCACACGGGCGAGTTGTTATCATCACTGGAGCGTCGAGTGGGATTGGTGCGGCGGCGGCGCGGGCCTTTGCCGAGGCCGGGGCCAATGTTGTGCTGGCCGCCCGTTCCGCCGAGAAGTTGCAAACGCTAGCCGCCGGGTTGCCGGGCCGCCCCCTGGTGCTCCCCACCGATGTGAGCGACGAGGGGCAGGCCCGCAGCCTGGTGGAGCGCACCCTGGCCGAGCGGGGCCGGGTAGATATTCTGGTAAACAACGCTGGGGTGGGGCTGGCCGGGCCAATTGCAGCGCTCAACCCCCGTGATTTGGAACAGGCCCTGGCGGTTGACCTGCTGGGGCCGCTCTACACCACGCAGGCGGCAGTACCCGCCATGCGCCGCCAGGGTCGTGGGCAGATCATCAATGTCTCGTCGGTGGTGGGCTTGCAAGCGCTGCCCTACCTGGGCGGTTATGCCGCCGCCAAGGCCGCCCTGGATCGGCTCACGGAAGCACTGCGCATGGAGTTGCGCGGCAGTGGAATTGCGGTTACACTTCTTCGTCCAGGCACCACCAGCACCGGCTTTTCCACCAGGCGGCTGGGCAGTGGCAAAGAACGGCGGCGGGTTTCTCCCCGTGGTGTGCCGCCGGAGGTGGTGGCGCTGGCCCTGCTGCGGGCCGCCCGCCGCGAGCCACGCCTGGCCTACGTCTCGCTGGCCGACCGGCTGCGGGTAGCGCTGGCCATACTCTTTCCCGGCCTCACCCAATGGGCGCTGTCGCGGGCGTTTTCGTGGGAAGAAAAGTAGGGGTTAAGGGTTAAGGGTTAAGGGTTAATTTCGCTGCAAAGCAGTGTATGCAATGTGTATAACTCCTAACCCCTAACCCTTCATGAGGATACGACATTGGTACAGCATACGACGATGGCCGCGCAGCCCTATTTTCGTACTCCCGCGCTGAGCGCCGATGGGCGGCAGCTGGCGTTTGTGTATGGGGGCGACATCTGGCTGGTGGATGCTGGCGGCGGGAATGCCGAACGGCTGACGGCCCACCCGGCGGGCCACCGCTGCCCGCGCTTCTCGCCCGATGGCGCAACCCTGGCCTTTACCTCGAACCGCACCGGCAGCGGCGATGTCTACCTGCTGCCGCTGACCGGGGGCGACACCGAGCGCCTGACCTACCACGACCAACATGCGGAGGTGGAGGACTGGTCAGCCGACGGCCAGCACCTCTACATCACCAGCAGCCGCGAGCAGATGGGCAACGCCATCTACCGGGTGGGCCTGGCGGGTGGGACGCCGGTGTTCTGCTACGGCGAAGCCTACGAAAACCTGGGCCATATGGCTGTTTCACCGGACGGCGGCACGCTGGCTTTTAACAATGTGCGCGAACGCTGGTGGCGGCGCGGCCCCAACCCTTTTGCCCCATGTGAGATCTGGCTCGCCCCCACGGAATTGCAGATTGCAGATTGCAGATTGCAGACGACCCAATCTACAATCTACAATCTGCAATCTGCAATCG
>JALONX010000917.1:2525-4984 GCA_025454695.1 Chloroflexaceae bacterium | reverse complement strand
GCCTGGTATCAAACCCGCTTTGCCATGCCCTGGGATGGCGACTCACATCAGGTTTCGCTGCGCTTCGGTTCGGTCAACTACCTGGCCGATGTCTGGCTGAATGGCGCATACCTGGGCCAGCATGTGGGCGGGCACCTGCCCTTCAACTTCGAGATCGGTGCCCACTTGCGCCCCGAGGCCAACCTGCTGGTGCTGCGGGTGGATGGACGCCTCGCGCCGACGCAGGTGCCGCCGGGCCGGGAGTCGAGCGGCTACGGCTCCTGGGATCCGCCGCGCCAGTACCCCGATGTCTCCTTCGACTACTTCCCCTACTGCGGCATCCAGCGCCCGGTGCAGCTCGTTTCCACCGCCCCCGGCGCGCTGGCCGATCTGACAGTTGTCACCGAAATTGCCGGGGCCGACGGCATGGTGCATGTGAGTCTCAAGCGGGCTGCCGCCGACGATGTGATTGCCCGGTTGACGCTGCGCGGCCACGGGGCCGAGGTCCGTGGCGAACTGACCATGGGCGAGCAGGCTGAGACGACCTTGCGGGTGTCGCAGGCGGCCTTCTGGTCGCCCGCTGCGCCGCACCGCTACGAACTGACGGTGGAACTGCTGCGCGACGGCCTGCCCTTTGACCGCTACAGTTTGCCGATTGGCATTCGCACAATTGCGGTGGAGGGCGACCAGCTGCTGCTCAACGGTGAGCCGATTATGTTGCGGGGCTTCGGGCGGCACGAAGATTTCCCGGTGCTGGGGCGGGGCTTTCATGCGGCGGTGGCCGTCAAGGATTACGGGCTGATGCAGTGGCTTGGCGCGAACTCGTTTCGCACCACCCACTACCCCTACGCCGAGGAGACGCTAGAACTGGCCGACCGGCTGGGCTTTCTGGTGATTGACGAAATCCCCGCCGTTGGGCTGTGCTTCGATGATGGCGAGGCCAACATCGCCGAGCGGCTGCGCATGTGCGAGCAGCAGACTCACGAACTCGTCCAGCGCGACAAAAACCACCCCAGCGTGATTATGTGGTGCCTGGCCAACGAGCCGCGCTCGTACCAGGGCGATGTGGTGCCCTTCTTCCGCACGCTCTACGACCTGACCAAACGCCTTGACCCGACGCGGCCCGCCACGCTGGTGAGCGACCTGGGTGTATTGGAGGAGTCGTTCGCTTTTTACGATGTGGTCTGCATGAACCGCTACTACGGCTGGTACACCGAGCAGGGTCGGCTAGAAACCGGCGCGGCGCGGTTGGCCGAGGAGCTGGATGCAATCTACGCCAGGTTTCCTAAACCGCTGATTCTGACCGAGTTTGGGGCCGACGCCATTGCGGGCATGCATGCCCAGCCGCCAGAAATGTGGAGCGAGGAGTATCAGGCCGAGCTGATCCGCCGCTATATTGCGGTGCTGAACAGCAAGCCCTACGTGGTAGGCCAGCATGTCTGGAACCTGTGTGATTTTAAGACCGGCCAGGGCGTGATGCGGGCGGGCGGGCTGAACCACAAGGGCATTTTCACCCGCGACCGGCGGCCCAAGCTGGCGGCCCATGTGCTGCGGGAGCTGTGGAGCATTCGACCGAAGACCGAAGACCGAAGACCAGAGCCAGCAGCACCCAGCAACGCAGAGGCGCAGAGGGCCAGAGACGCAGAGACGTAAAAGCACAACACAGTTCAGCCAACCGCAAATTCGGTGAACTGGCGGCGGTATGGCGAATGGAAGGCCAGCACAATGTCACGAATGAATTGACGATACTGGGTTAGCTTATCCATATATGTGGTATGTGTCTCCTTCAAATTTTTCACTGTCAATTCAATGTCACCCCGAACGAAGGTGAGGGGTCTTCAATGCACTACCTTGCAGATTCCTCACTCCGTTCGGAATGACATGGAACGCCATGGTGGACAAAGAATTTGTGTTGCAGACCCATACTATATCACGTTCAGCGCTCAGCGCTCATCGTTTGAAAAGGTCGCCTGTATGCCCCCAACCAACGATCCGCATCGCCCGTGCTACCACTTTCTGCCCCCGGCGAACTGGATGAACGACCCCAACGGACTCATTCATTGGAACGGGCAGTATCACATGTTCTACCAGCACAACCCCAATGGGCCGTTCTGGGGCAGCATGCACTGGGGCCACGCCGTGAGCGATGACCTGGTGCATTGGCGGCACCTGCCGATTGCGCTGGCCCCCACCCCCGGCACGGTGGACGAAGCGGGCTGCTTCTCGGGCTGCGCCGTGGTGCAAAATGGCATGCCGACCATTATCTACAGCGGCCACCGCCAGGGCTGCGAGCGCCCCTGCCTGGCCACCAGCAGCGACCCGGAGCTGGTGACCTGGCAAAAATATCAGGGCAACCCGGTGATTGCCGAGCCGCCGCCTGCGCTTGATCTGGTGGGCTTTCGCGATCACTGTGTGTGGTGGGAGGACGATGGCTGGTACCAGTTGATTGGCGCGGGCATTCGTGATGTGGGCGGGGCGGC
>JALONX010000917.1:0-2519 GCA_025454695.1 Chloroflexaceae bacterium | reverse complement strand
GGCCCTGCTCTACCGTTCGTCCGATTTACGGCACTGGGAGTATCTGCATCCGCTCTGCGTGGGCGACCTGCACCAGACTGAGCCAGTGTGGAGCGGAGCCATGTGGGAGTGCCCGCAGTTTTTGCGTTTTGCAAACGGGTATGCACTCCTGGTCTCGGTCTGGGAGAACGGGGCGACTCGCTACAGTCTGATCTTCACCGGCGATTACGCCGCGCATCGTTTTAGCCCGCGCCGGGTGCAGAAACTCGACTACGGCGACAACTACTTTTATGCGCCCCAGGCCTGTGTTGACTCTGCCGGACGGGTGCTGCTGTGGGGCTGGTTGCAGGAAGGACGCAGCGGCGCAGCCCAGCAGGCGGCGGGCTGGTCGGGCGTGATGTCGCTGCCGCGCCTGCTGCGCCTGCACGCCGATGGCACCCCGTGCATGGTGCCCGCCCCCGAACTGGCGGCCTTGCGGGGCCAGCATGTTGAACTGAGCGACCTGGCGCTACAACCGGGCACAGCCTTCCAGATGCTGCCCCAGACTGGCGATTGTCTCGAACTGCTGCTGGAGGTTGAGCTGAACGATGCGACCACGATTGACGTGGTGCTGCGGGCCACGCCCGACGGCAGCGAGCAGACTCGTATCAGCTACAACCGTGCGCAGGGCTGGCTTAGCCTGAACAGCCAGCGGGCCAGCCTGGATGCCAGCACAACCTGCGACCAGCGCGGAGGCCCGTTGCTGCTGGCAGAGGGTGAACTGCTGCGCCTTCACATCTTTCTCGACCGCTCGGTGATCGAGGTGTTTGCCAACGAGCGGGCCTGCCTCAGCGGGCGGATCTACCCCACGCGGCCCGACAGCACGGGGCTGGCCCTGGTGGTTCACGGCGGCAGCGCCAGGGTGGCGTCGCTCAGCATGTGGCCCCTGCGCTCAATCTGGGGCGAGGAGCGCTTGACCGAAGACCAAAGACCGGAGACCGGGGCCTGACGAGTGACGAGTGACGAGTGACGAGTGACGAGTGACGAGTGACGGTACAAGTTAACGTGGGCATAGTGCGTAGTGCGGACTTTAGTCCGTTGCAACAATGATTCGTGCTGCTGAACCGCGCCCTGCGATACGGCCACGAGAAATTTTGCTCATCACACATGCTTGGGGTGGCCTACTCAGGATGCTACGAACTGATGGTGCCGATACAACTGGGTGAGTAAAGCAGGAAACGGGCAGAAAGATTATCAATATCCTTCGCGGCCTCAATTCGATACGTATCGTCTATGCGTGTGTTATCACAAGAGCAGTTTGCAGATCGGCTGAGCTTGCCAGATAGCGTGCTATCGCGTTGCACTGCAAATTTAATCTGCAATAGCGCTGCGCGCCGCCCTTCGGGCAACAGCCAATCTGCAATCTGCAATCTGCAAAAGGAGGAGATCATGCCAACGGAGGACATCTGGTTTCTGAGTCGCCGACGACTCATCCGCCCACTGCGTTCGTTTCTGCCCCTCGCCCTGCTGCTGCTGCTGCTGGCGGCTCTGCTGCCCGTGCCCGCTGTCCGGGCCGACGCAACCATTGTTGCACCGTGGGCCGAGCGGGAGGTGGGCGATAACCATGTGGCGGGCAGCTCCAGCTACGCTGACGGCACCTTCACGGTTAGCGGCTCCGGCACCGACATCGGTTCGCAGTACGACAAGTTTCGTTTTGTCTACCAGCCCTTAAGCGGCGACGGCACCATCATCGCTCGCGTGGCCAGCGTGAGCGCGGGCAATGGCCGCGCCGGGGTGATGATCCGCAACGATCTGAACAACTGGCCCGCCTCGGTCAACGCGCTGATGACCCTGCGCATGGGCGGTACGGCGGCCTTCCAGTACCGGGGGGTGGCGGGCGGCAACACCACCATTGTCAACGCCCCCGACAGCCCAATTGTGGCTCCGGCCTGGCTGCGGTTGGAACGCAAGGGCAACAGCTTCACCGGCGCGGTTTCCAGTGATGGCAGCACATGGACGACCGTGGGCAGCGCCACGGTGAGCATGGGCCAGAATGTGTTTGTCGGTCTGGCCGTCAACAGCGGCAGCGACAGCGCCCTCAACACCGCGACCTTCGACAATGTGGAGGCCCGCCTGAGCGTGCCGCCGCCCTGGGCCAACCGCGACATTGGCAACACCGGCGCGGCGGGCAGCGCCTTTCTGCGCAACGGCGCGTTTGTGGTGCAGGGCGCGGGCGACGAAGTGGGTGGCAGCTACGACCAGTTCCACTACGTCTACCAGCCGCTGACCACCGATGGCGCGATCGTCGCCCGCATTGCTAGCATTGATGCTGGCAGCGACGGCGGCGTGAAAGCCGCGCTGGTGATCCGCGAAACGCTGAGCGACTGGCCACCTGCCCGCGAGGCGATTATGGGCGCACGGGCCAATGGCAGCAGCTTCTTCGCCGCCCGGCTGGAGCCGCAGACCTTCGCCAACCTCACCGAAGGGCTAGCGGGCAGCCTGCCCACCTGGGTCAAACTGACGCGGCGCGGTAATCTCTTCACCGGTTTTGTCTCGGGCGA
>JALONX010000916.1 GCA_025454695.1 Chloroflexaceae bacterium | reverse complement strand
GCGATCCTCTGAGTTTAAGCCAGTTTTGTCTGTCTTCAATTATTGAATAGTGTCGTAAATACCGTGAGGGTTGAAATACGTTAACACAGGTGCTGTGGTATGTCAAGCATTGTTAAGGTTGTAAAACCTCAGGCTCTAAGCGTTGGTACGGGCACAAAGCTATGCTAGAATTGGAGCCACGCGCAGGATTGTATTGCATTGGGAGGTTGTATGGCTGCTGCTGGAACGCACACCGGGACGCTGGCACAACGCCTGCTGCCACGCCGGGGAGTATTGGAACGACCATGGATACGGGATGGGCTGCTGGTGGTTGCCGGGACGCTGCTGATGATTCTGTCGGCCCGCATTAGCTTCCCGCTGCCCACCACCACCGTGCCGGTGACGATGCAGACCTTTGCGGTGCTGCTGCTGGGGGCGCTCTACGGGCCGCGCCTGGGGGCGATCACCATGCTCACCTACATCGGCACCGGCCTGTTGGGGATGCCGGTCTTTTCGCTTGGGCGCAACGCCTGGACGCCTACGCCCTTCTTTGGCCTGCCGCTGATCGTCAGCTCGACGGCGGGCTACCTCTACTCCTACCCGCTGGTGGCGGCGCTGGTGGGCTGGCTGGCCAACCAGGGTTGGGATCGGCGGGTTCGCTCGGCTATTCCCGCCATGCTGCTGGGCAACCTGGTCATCCTGCTCTGCGGCTTCGCCTGGCTGGCTGGGGCGACCGCCCTGTTCACCGGCACGCTCGACATCCCTGCTCTACTGATGGCAGCGGTTGTGCCATTTCTCCTGGGCGATGCTGCCAAGCTGCTGCTCGCCGCCTTCGCCCTGCCCGGTGGCTGGCTGCTGTTGGGGCGGCGGTGAAACGTGAAGCGTAATCCGTACTGCGTAATCTGTTGTCGGGCGTAAAACGTGAAATGTGAAGCGTAAAACGTAATGCGTAAACCAGAGGCTGCCTTTGAGGTACGCAGGACGCAGGACGCAGGACGCAATAGAGCTTACGCAGTACGCAGTTTCGATTATGATCTTTAATCTACCTTCGGGTTACGCATTACGCATTATGCATTACAAGTTAGGAACCTTCCTCCAAAATTCCCTCCAACTTCGAGGCGTGGTGCTGCGATTTGTCGTTGCCCTTGCCGAAGCTACCCCGGCGGTAAGCCACTGCGCCTGCCACCATCGTCAGCATTACCTGGCCTTTGAGCCGCTGCCCGTGGATGGGGCTGTTTTTGCCTTTTGAGGCGAAAGTGGTTGCATCCACCGTCCAGCTCCGGTCGGGGTCGAAGACCACCACGTCGGCCCGGGAGCCGGGGCGCATGGTGGCCGGGGAACGGCCCAGCACCTGGCACGGCCCCTCCGTCAGCTTCGCTACCAGGCTCACCAGGTCTAGCTCGCCCCGATGCACCAGGGTGAGCGCCAGGCCCAGGGCGGTTTCCAGCCCACTGATGCCACAGGCGGCCAGGCCATACTCAGTAGACTTGTCTACCAGGGCGTGGGGCGCGTGGTCAGTGGCAATAGCGTCAATGGTGCCGTCCCGCAGCCCTTCCAGCAGCGCTTCCATATCTTCCTCGCCCCGCAACGGCGGACTCACGCGGGTGCTAGTGTCGTAGGGCGGCAGCAGCGTCGGGTCGAGCCAGCTTTGCAGCCCCAACGACTGGTGTTTGGAAGGCTTCTTTTTGCGCCCGCCCCGGATTGCCACAGCCTCCGCTGTGTCGTTGGCGGCGAGCGAACCAAGCACCCAGCGGTCGGTCAGCGTCAGGTGGTGCGGCGTAACCTCCGCTGTGACGCGAATGCCGCGCTCGCGGGCCTGCCGGATGAGGGCCACCCCGCCAGCCGTGCTCACATGGCAGATGTGCAGGTGCGCCCCAGTGAATTCGGCCAGCGCAATGTCGCGGGCGATGTGCGATTCTTCTGCCGCCGAAGGGTAGCCCTGCAGCCCCAGGCGCGTGCTGACTGCACCTTCGTGCATGGCCCAGCCCGCGTTGAGGCGGGTGTCCTCGCAGTGGTTCATGATCGGCACGCCCAGCGAACTGGCATAGGCCAGGGCATTCCGCATCATCGCCGGGTCATTTACGGGACTGCCATCGTCGCTAAAGCCGATACACCCCGCCTCAACCAGTTCCATCATCTCGGTCAGGGTTTTGCCCTCCCGCCCCAGCGTCACCGCGCCGATAACCTCGACATGCACATGGCCGTCGCGGCGGGCGATCTGTTTCACCTGCCGCACCACCGCCGCCCGGTCGTGGGGTGGGCGCGTGTTGGGCATGGCGCAGATAGTGGTGAAGCCGCCCCGAGCCGCCGCCAGGGTGCCGCTGCCAATTGTTTCCTTGTACTCTTCGCCCGGCTCCCGCAGATGCACATGCAGATCAACAAAGCCCGGTGCCACCACACAGCCCCGGGCGTTGATCACCTCCAACCCCTCGTCGCTGATTGGTTCGCGCTGAGTCGAAAGATCGGCCAGGTCAATCACCCGACTGATCTTGCCATTCTCCACCAGCACATCGCCAATCGTGGCCACACGTCGGGCCGGGT
>JALONX010000165.1 GCA_025454695.1 Chloroflexaceae bacterium | reverse complement strand
CGAAGCTCGCTCGCGCCGCCACCGTTGTAGACTTGTGAGGCAACACCGCCATCTTTGTAGCCAAAGCCAACGGCGAGTTCTATACCGGCGGGTGGGGGGGTAATCTGTTGAAACAACTCCGCATCGCGGGCCGCCACTTCAGCCGCTTGACGTTCCGCGGCGAACACCTCGGCCAACATGGGCAGCCGACTACCATCAACGTCGTTGTAAGGCACAAGAAAGACTGGAGCGATCTTTTCAAATACGCTCAGGTCTTCAATGTTTTCCCGTTTGCCGTCAATTGACGGAATGACGATTAAGTCGGGTTTGAGCGTTGCGAGCTGTTCAAAGTTAATTGATGCCGGATAGGCCCCACCATTGACATTGATGAGGTTTATCCCACGCGCATCAAGAGTCTGCTGTGTCCACAACGGCAGCGTCTCTGAATCCCAGGCTGCATAGGCCAGTGGCGTTACATCAAGCAGCAGCAACGCATCAAGCACATAGCGGTATGTCGAAAGCATGACCCGCTCCGGGCGCTTGTCAAACGTAACTTTCTGACCACTGTAGTCGGTGACGGTGCGCGGGTAGGCGTTTGCGGCAGGCGCGGTGGGTGCAGCCGCGCTCGTTACGGCAGGCGCGGTGGTCGCCTCAGCGGCGGGCGCGGCGGGCGCGGCGGGCGGTTGGGCGGCGGGCACGGCAGGCGATTGTGCGGCGGGCTGCCCGCCACAGGCGGCAAGCAGCACAGCCAGTAACAACACCGTTGACACACGGCGTATCATGAGGTTGATCCTTTCTGGGTCAGGGGTAGTGGCGCGGCTCTGCCAGGATTCGTCGCCGCCACCCCTTCACATAGTCACTACACAGTTGATTTATCCAAACGTGGAACTGCGGCGCACTGCCTGCCAGGCTGCCGTGTGCAGCAGCGCCGCCAGGCTAGCTGCCACATGGTCGGGCAGGTGGTGGAGCACCATATACTCCTGAATGTGTTGTACAATCCGCTCTGCTGCATTGGCCCGTTGCAGCGGGCAAGCAAGGCTGGTTGCCTGTTCCAGCTGCGCTTCAAACGCACAAAGCGTGCGATAATGCTCCGCAAAAACAAGGGGTTCTTCGTACACGGCTGCTCCTGTGGTTTGTACTTCTCGTTTCACCTGGCTCATCGTGTGGTTGTGCCACCTTATCTACCGCTTGCAGGCCCAAGCTGTTCACCCCAGAGCATGCGGGCCACCGGCTCAGCCACTTCGTAGCGGCGCGGCCCCACCTGCACCACCATGCCTTCAGGGCTGTCGTCCAGCCGGGTAATGGTCGTGTCGGGCACGAGTCCCCGCATCCAGAGCCACTGAAACAAACAGGGGTCTTCGCCCGCTTCTTCATCCACCCGTGTCAGCAGAAATTCCGTATCGCGGGACACTTGATCGAGCCGGAGCATGCCCCGCCGGGCCACATGGGAGCCAGGAATGGGGTTGCCATGGGGGCAAGCTGTGGCCGTGCCCACCAGCGCCTCAATCCGCTCCTCCATCATGGGCGAAAGCACCGGCTCCAGCCGCACCGCTTCCTGATGCACCAGATGCCAGGGGATGCCCAGCACATCGTAGAGAAAACGTTCCACCAGGCGGTGGCGGCGCACCACCTGCTCGGCCAGGGCCTGGCCCGGTGTCGTAAAAGTGATGGCATTGTGGCGGTCGCGGGTGATGTAGCCTTTGCGCTCCATGCGCTGCACCATGTCGGTGACGGTGGGGGCGCTCACCCGGAGCCAGCGGGCCAGCCGCGCCGCAATCACTGGCTCCTCGCGCCAGGCCAGGTCATAAATCACTTCTAGGTAGGCCCGCTCCACCGGCGTTGGTTCCTGGCTGTTGGGGCTACGCCGCACCGAAGCGCGGGCGTGGTTGGTTGAATGGGACATACAACAATCCTTTCCTTGGAGTATTGGCGCACATGGTCGAATACCCTGACTCTACCCGCTGGCACAACCAGGGGCGTGAACACTCCATATCGTGGGCTTGTAGGCTCTTAACCAGAAGCCTCCCATCTTGCACACCATGTGGGTTACGCCGCAAGAATGTCGTGCGTCCCATTCAGCCGATGGTTGCTCAGCTCCAGGGTGTAACAGGTGGTGTGGTGGGCAGCGTGAATAATCGCCTGACGACGCTGCGGCAGCATGTAGCCCTGCACCGCCACATAGCGGTCGGTATAGCTATCGGCGCGGAGCAACTGGCGCGTGGCCCGTTCCCGTATCGCCAGCGTAAAATGCGTGGGCAGGCGCGTGCCATTCGCGGTCTGCTGTGAGTCCAGAATAGCAATCGCCATCTGCTGCGGGCCGATGGTGCGACTCACCAGTGTAATACCCTCGTCACTGATGTGATAGGTTGAGTGGAGCGGGTCGCCACACAACCGCACACACGTCCCACAGGGGTGGGGCGTGCTGTCGAGCGCCAGGGCATAGCGCCCATCCCGTTCGTGAATGGGGGTGGGCCAGCGGTGCAGCAGCATAGACTGCACCTTGGTGCGAACCAACGCGCCCGGTATGGCAGCGGCCAGGTAGACATGCACATGTTTGCGCGAGCCTACCCGCACATCGCCCTCCCAACATTCCTGGTTAATCTGCACCCGCAGGCTGGCAGTGAAGCCGGGGAAACTGCTGGGCAGGCGGTAGCGCTGGCCATTGGCCCGTTCAAGCAGCATGCGGGCGTGGGGGTCTTCAAAATAGATTGCATTTGCCGGTAGCATTGTTTCCTCCTGCGGGTGCGTGCATGACTCTGAGAACGCCTCTCACAAAGGCACAAAGCACACAAAGAGTTGCAAATAAACCTTCTTGAGCGCGTACTTTGCGGCTTTGTGGCTTTGCGCGAGCTACAAACATGACCTTTTCCGACAGCTTGCTAGACTTCCAACAACTGGTTAATCCGTTCACGGGTGGCAGCGTCGGCGTGGCCGCCCTCGCGGTCGCCAATGCAAAGGCAGTAGGCTCCCGCCCCGTCCACCCGGCTCACCCGAACAGCGTAGTCGCCGTCTGCCTCAAGTGGGGGCACATAGGTTTGCA
Organism: Chloroflexaceae bacterium; assembly: GCA_025454695.1. Lineage (GTDB taxonomy): Bacteria > Chloroflexota > Chloroflexia > Chloroflexales > Chloroflexaceae > JALONX01. The sequence goes on along the minus strand of JALONX010000165.1, from coordinate 6,625 downwards.
CCAGCATGTAGCCCCGCCCCGCAATTGTCAGTTCGTGGGGTTTCATGGTTGCGGTTGCGCCATCGGGCGGCAGCGCTGGCCCATAGAGGTGAAACTGCGCCCGCAGCCCCCGCTCGTAAGCACTGGTGGGGATGAGCAGCAACAGCCGCACGCCCACGCCCGCCATGCCCGTAAAACGATAATAATCCGCCGCGTGTTGCTCATCCAGCCGTCCGTAAATCGCCTGGGCCAGGGTCGGCGCATCAATCACAAAGGGCACATCGGCCCTGGGCGAACCGCCCGCGTTTACCCGCCCCAGGTGCAGGCGCATGGCTTGCATGCCCAACGCCAGCAAGCCCGCCAGCAGCAGATAGGGAACCATAATCACACTCCTGTTCACATCTTCGCATGGGCTGTGGCGGTGCCTACCAGCCCCAGCCGCTGCCGAAAACGCCAGCAGCACAGCAGCAGTGGCAGCCCCAGCAGCGCCAGCACGGCCCCAACCGGGTAGCTGTTGATCAGCAACAGCGACGGAGCCACGCCATCAAGCACACGGGCACATGTGTCGGCGGCGAGCAACAGCAGCGCCCCCGCCAGGACACTCCCCGCTAGCCAGTGGCTGCTGCCCGCGCCAGCAAAGCGCCGCGTGAGCAGGGGCGCAAGCCAGCCCACATAGCCCAACGGGCCAGCAACACCCACCGTCACCGCCGTGACGAGGGCGGCGGCCCCCACTTGCGCCAGCGGCGGGGTGCGGCGCACCAGGCAGAACACGCCAACGGGCACCACCAGCACCAGCCAGAGCAGCAAGGCCTGCCACTGGTACCAGCCCCGCCGATCCAGCGAACCTACGCCCCACCAGACAAAGCTGTTGACCCGGAATTGGGGCACGAGCAGCGCCGCCACTAGCAGCGGCAGCAGCAGGCTCAAGCCCACCCCCGTCAACAAACGCCAGCCCTGGCGCTGGCCCCGCAGCTGCCACAGCAGCAGCAACGCCAGCGGCACCACCCCCAGCAGGGCCACCAGCGGCAATAGCAGGGGTTGCCCTTCCAGCTGCGGTTGCACCAGGGCCACCCAGCAGGCAATCGCCACGCCGCCGCCCGCCGCCATGCCGGTCAGGTCGGAACTGGCGAAGGCGCTGGCGGTCGCTCGTTGCAGCAATGCCCCCGCCAGGCCTAGTAGCCCCCCCACCGCCAGGGTGAGCAGCAGGCGCGGCAGCCGCAAGTTCCAAACAATCGCTGCATGGCCAGCTTCGGTTGCCTGCCCGGCCAGGGTCGCCAGCACCTCGCCCGGCCCCAGGCTGGCTGTGCCCACCAGCAGCGACACACCCGCCAGCACCGCTGTGGCCAGGCCCAGCCCGGCCAGCCCGCGCCGCGCCAGCAGATCGGTCGCCGTTTCCGTTGGTTGTGCGGTCAGTGTCATCTCAGTCCTCGCAAACGAATCAGTGGGTGGCTGCATCATCCGTTGCCAGAAGCGCCTTTCTTCCCGCTGCACCTGTTGCACCAGCCACAGGCACACCAGCCCCAGCAGCAGGGCCAGGCCCAGTTGGAGCCATGTCATCAATTCTGTGCCAGCCCGTACACCGTGAGCGAGTCCTGTTCACAATAGGCCCGGCTGTCGCGCAGCAAGTTTCGTGACGCCGTAGTCGTCAGCCCCGACTCAAGCGTCGCTTCGGCCTGTTGCACCAGGCTGGTAAACAGCGGCACATCGTCCGGGCGCAGCGCCAGCCCCACCTCAGCCATCCACACCTGGGCTGCCCCGGTCATATCGCGCAGCATGCAGAAACAGCTATGCCGCAGATGTTCGACGCTGGGCAGCTGTTCCGCCCGTTCTAGCAGTTGGGCCAACTCGGCAAAATTCGTCGGGTGCAGATGCACCGTGGTGCGCATCCAGACAATATGAATGGTGCCGTGTTCACACTGTGCAATAAAGTGGCTGCTATCGTGGTGTGCCAACGGCGTAAAAAAATTGCACATGGTCGTCTCCTGTTAATGCACCCGAAATGCGCCGCCCCGTGGTTCAACGGGCAGGTCGGGGCGGCTCGTGTCCGTCAACACCTCATGCATTTCAAGCTTGTTGGGGGCACTAAACGCCTCCTTCGGCAGCGAGCCTGAACGGGCGTGGCCGAGCTTAAACTCGTCGGAGCGCACCCAGGCCTCGAAATGCTCGCGGCTTTCCCACCAGGTCAACACAATGTAGGGGTCGTTCTGGTTCACCGGGCGCAGCAACTGGTTGGCGATAAAGCCCGGCATGCCGTCAACCAGCCCGGCCCGGTTGCGGAAGTTGGTTTCAAACTGTTCAGCGTATTCCTCGTGTACGAAAATCCGGTTCGCAGTGGTAATCATGGCACTCCTCCTCTATCAATTCCAGCGCTGTTGCTGTGTCACGATGGTTCGGTAGTCGTTGGGCGGGGGCGCGGCAAGCGCGGCGGCAGCTTTGCGGCACAGGGCCACAAACAGCGGAACATCAGCCGCAGCCATCGCCAGGCGCACATGATCAAATTGAATCACCAGGCGCTGGCGGCTGGCGTGATAGGTGATGGTGCGCCCCTGGCCCGCTGCTGCCAGCAGCACATCCTCGTTGTCATGGGGCAGGCTTATGGCGCTTACCAGGCTCACCAGCAGCTGAAAGTCGTCGCGGGTAAACAGCAGATTGGCCTCGCCCGGTTTTAGCTGCACACTGCCATCAAGCAGTTCGCGCACTTGCATATTCCCGTTGCTGGCCAGCAGGCGGCGCGGCGGCAGAAATGACGACATAGACGACTCCTCACCTGTCGCTTCCAGATACTGCGTCGTCGGACAGCGGTTGCGCGTGCTGCTCAATCTCTCGGCGCAGCGCCCGTGCCTGCCGTCCCAGCACCCAGAGATAGGCGGCTATACAGCCAAGAACGGATAACACCACCGCCAGGGCGACATAGATCGCCATCGCTCCTTCAAGAGTTGCTTGCACCTCACTCCTCCTTGTCAGGCCAGCAGGGCACGAATATCGAAATACAGAAACACGGCAATCGTTGCCGCAACCCCCAGGGCCACCACCAGGTAGCTCCACTTGTAGCGGTAGTTCACCTGCCAGAAGCGGCGCAAGCTGTAGACAAGCGCCCCAATCGCCACCAGGTCAATCAGCAGGGTGAGCCAGAGCGATGCTCTCACGGCGAGGCCCAGCAGCGGCAGCACAAACGGCAGCAGCACATACATCACCGTGCAGCGGGTGGCCGAGATCAGCAGCGAGATGGAAAAGACTCGCTCTGCCGCTGCCGCCGTGTCGGCGGACGCTGGCCCCCACGAATGGGGTTTCACCCACAGCACGCGGGCAATCATGGTGTCAAGCGTTTTGAGCATCTGTGTCTTCCTTTTTCCAAACTATCACCAGGCGTGCAGCATCAACCTCGCCCCTCGGCCTGCCGCGCCCGCAGAATCAGCGCCAGAAAAAACGGCCCGCCCGCAAAGGCCGTGATCAACCCCACTGGGATTTCCGCCGGGGCCGCCAGGGTGCGCGCCAGCAGATCGGCCAGGATCAGCAGGGTGGCCCCGCCGAGGGCGCAGGCTGGCAGCAAGCGGCGGTGGTCTGGCCCGGCCAGCAGGCGCATCACATGGGGCACAATCAGGCCGATAAAGCCGATTGGCCCGGCCACGGCCACGCTGGCCCCGGTGGCCAGGGCGGCAAGCAGCACCGTGGCCCGTTTCACATGCTCCACCTCCACACCCAGGTGGCGGGCTTCGGCTTCGCCCAGGGCAAATAGGTTCAGGGCGTGGCCAAGCAGCGGGGCCAGCAGCAGCGCCAGCAGCACAAAGGGGGCCGCCCCCAGCAGCGTCGGCCAGAGCGCCCCGCCCAGCCCGCCCATCGTCCAGAACACAATCGAGCGTAGCTGCGGGTCGGTGGCGAAGTAGGTGAACAGGCCGGTGGTGGCCCCGGCCAGGGCGTTCAGCGCCAGGCCCACCAGCAGCAGGGTGGTGATGTTGGTGCGCCCGCCCTGCTGCGCCAGCACGTAGACCAGCCAGGTGGTGAGGGTGCCGCTGACAAAGGCCACAAACGGCAGCGTGAAGACGCCCAGCGGGGCCACGCTCAACACAATCACTGCCACTGCGCCCAGGGCCGCGCCGCTGCTCACCCCAACCAGGCCCGGGTCGGCCAGCGGGTTGCGAAAGACGCCCTGCAACAGCGCCCCGGCCACGGCCATGCCCGCCCCCACCAGCGCCCCCAGCAGCACCCGTGGCAGCCGAATCACCCACAACACGGTTTCTTGCTGCTGCGTAAAGGCCACCTCCAGCGGCACACCGATCTGCTTCAGCAGGATGGCCAGCGTCACCTGGGGCGGCAGCGCCACCGGGCCAAGGGCCACGCCAAGCAGCAGTGCCGCCAGCAGCAGCAGCCCCAGGGCGGGCAGCAATAGTGCCGTTGCCCGCCGCGCCGTAGGCTGGGCCTGAGTCTGGTTGGGTACGGAAATCGCTTTCATGCATGTCGCCAGCTTGTATCGAACCTTAATCACCCACCGAAGTTGCCATCTCCATGCGCCGCTCGGCTCGGGCTTTGCGTTTGCTGCGCTTCAGCCACCACTGCATCACGCCGGTGAAGGCCAGAAACAGCGGGATGAGGCCAAACACAGCCCAGACAATGCGCGCCTGCCACGGCACAAAGCTGCCGGTGTGCAGTGGGTAGAACCAGTTGTTGTAGAAGTTTGCCGCCAGCGACTGGCTTCGATCCAGGTTGTTGTCGAGCACTGCGCCGCTATACGCATCCAACGATAGATTGATCCAGCCGGGCCATTCGGCATAGCCGTAGGGGTCGATCCCCTGCGTCATCCAGATACTGACCGTGCCGTCGGGTTCGTGTGGCAGGGCAATGCTGATGATGGTGGCATCGGGCACGGTTTCGCGGGCAATCTGGCCAGCCCGCTCCAGGCTGATCATCGGGCTGCCGCTGGGGGTTGAGGCCACCTCAGGCCAGTCTGGTGGCGCTTCGCTCAGCGTCACGGTATACCAGCCCGCCCCGATCCAGTCGCTAAATGGCGCGTAGAAGTTCAGCCCGGTGAGCGCCCACATGAGCAGAAAAGGCAGGCTAGCAAAGCCAATCACTTTGTGCCAATCGTAGTGCCAGGCCATGCCGCTGGCCTTGGGGCGCACCCGAAAGCCATAAGCAAACTTTTTGATACCGGGCCACCAGAGGTAGGCTCCCGTCAGCACTAAAATGAACAGCAGCAGGGCCACATGCTTCAGCAGCAGCTCGGCCAGGGTCTCGCCAAACCAGGTTTTTGCCCATTCGGGCACCCATTCCGGGTAGGTAAATGTCACCTCGTCGGCAAACAGGCTATAGTGGAGTGTTGCCAGCCAGCTCCACACAGTGGTATCGCTGTCGTAGTGACCCAGATACGCGCCGGTTGCCGGGTCTACAAAGGCTGAGCCAACGCGGTGCCCATCCGCTTCTCGCAGAAAGAACTGGTACACGTCGCCAGGGCGGGTAATCGTATCGGCAATATAGACCTGCTGCATGTCTGGTTCGTTGGCCAGCGCCTGCACCACCGTGGCATAGGCCGAATTAAGCGAAACGGGGCTTGTCGTCATTGTGGTGCGGTAGAACTGGGGAAAGCTCAAACGGTTCAGTTCGTAGTTGAAGACCGCCAGCGCACCGCTGGTGGTGACGACCAGCAGCAGCACCCCCAGGGTTAGCGTTGCCCAGCGGTGCAGCCACTGCACCCAGACCCGTGGCTTCCAGCGCAGCCCCACCGTGGGATGAACCGTTGCCGTTGTTGCCATAACACGCTCCTCTCGTGGTCAGAACCCGGTTTCCAACACCCGCACCAGCATGGCGCAGGTAAACAAACAGCCGAGGATGGTCGCCCCCGCCCTGGCCCGTTGCGTCCAGGGCTGGCTCAAGGCCCAGGCGCAGGGCACGGCACACAGGGCCACCGCCGCATAAAGCAGCGCCAGCCAGCGTCCTGCGCCCAGGCTGTGCATGCCGGGCAGCACCATGTGCAGCAGTGCCGCCAGCAGAATGGTGCCTTCACCAAGCAGCAGCGTGGCCATGTAGTTGGGCGTCACGGCCCAGCCCCGCAGCCCGTTCCAGCCCGCCCACAGCGCCAGCAGCGCAAACAGCCAGATGCTGTAGTTCATCAGGATGGCGGCAAGCATTGTCATCGTCGGGGCACCTCGCCATGAAAGGCCGAGATCAGATCATTGAGCGCTTGCGCCGTTCGCGGCCCCATGCCTAGCAGGTAGAGATCGTCGAGATCCACTACACGACGGTTCTGGCCCGCTGGCGTGTCGGCCAGACCCTGGATGGCGAGCAGGCCATCCACGCCGCCCACCGATTCCAACCCTTTGGTCATCACCAGCAGCACATCGGGCTGGGCCGCCACCACGGTTTCCGGGCTAAGCGGCTTAAAGCCGTCAATCCCCGCTTCGGCTGCGGCGTTGATGCCCCCCGCTGCCGTGATCATCGCGTCGGCGGCGGTGTTTTTTCCTGCCACCTGCTGCACATCCGTGCCCCGGAGATACATAAACAGCACACGGGGCTTCTGGCCGCTGATGTTGGCCAGCGCATCGCGGTCAGCGGCCAGGTCGGCCTCGATCTGGGTGTTGAGGGCCGCGCCGCGCTGGGGCACGCCCAGGGCCTGGGCCACAAACGTAATCTTCTGCACCGCCGCATCAATGGC
>JALONX010000915.1 GCA_025454695.1 Chloroflexaceae bacterium | reverse complement strand
GATTAAACTTACATATCAGCTGCATAACCAGAACCTCAGTGAACTGTCACATCATCACCATGGTATTGGTCTGCTCAGCGCACTACCATGCAACGTGTACCACGTTGTGCTTTCAGCAGTTGTTGCGCTGAACGCCGCCCACACCTTCTCCCACATCGTTCGCCCTGCGTTTGCTGCCAGCGCCACCTCCGCATGCTGAAAGCCATTGCACGAAAGGAATAGGTTCCATGCGAACGCTTCAACGAACACTGATCTGGATATGTGTGCTGTGTACAGGGCTAGCTGCCTCACTCACCCCGGCCCATACTGCGCCCACCAAAGATGATTTTCAGCTAGCGGGGCCAGGCGCGTTTAATGGGTTGGGTAGCGCCCAGAACCTGGTTGTATGGCAAGCCAGCTTTGGCGGGCCTGTTTTTGCAGCCAATCCGGCTGACCGCCGTGCGACCGAAGTTGCCCCTGCTGCACCCGGCCAGACGGCCCCGCAAACCGATGGAACATGGGTGTTCTGGCGGGTGTATACGGGCGATGATGCGCTGTTGCAAGGGAAAAACGTGCAAGATGGCGCAACATTGATCGTTAATGCAGCCCCGGAGCGCATCAGCCATGTAGTGCTGATGCCTGGCATGGTGGTCTGGGTTCGCCTTATTGGTGACACGAGTGAAGTAGTGGGCCACCGCCTGGAAAGCGGTGCGGCCCCGGTTGTGCTGGCGACAACGACGAATCAGATCGAACGCATCGTCGCCCAGGGCACACGCCTGCTGTGGCAGGAGACCGCCGCTGGCACCGAATCTACCCTTCACCTGTTTGATGTTACCGCAAACCAGGAACCTGAACTGATTGACACGGGGCGGCTGATGCGCAACATCGCCTTGTCTGACAACGTGTTGGCCTGGACGGCAGAACAGGATGGAAGGCCCTATCTATTTATCGAGCGCAACACGGGAGGAACAGAGGTTTTGATCAGCATTCCCAATGTGGTGCAGCTCTACGGCCTGGTCGCCGACAAGATCATCTACAGTCAAAAAAGTACGTCTGGGGTAGTAAAACTGCTTCAGCGCGACATGATCCAGGGTGGGATAACGACGTTGACCGACAATCCACTCTATGCCACCAGTGATGGTGCCGCCACGTGCTGGACAACCTCTACCGACGAGCAACGTGCGAGCCGCCAGATCTTTTGTCGTGATCAATCGTCGCAAACAACCAGCACAATTCCCTTTACCCACGAGCGTATTTCCGCGCTGAGCCTGACCAACGGCAACCTGATGTGGCTAGAATCGAGCATGCCCAACCCCAGCGCTCCCCGCACGCTCTACGCCGCGCCACTACGGGAGCTGCTGGCCCTCGAACCGCCAGCCTATGGCGACACTGGCGCGTTTGAGCGGCTCTGGCAGCGCTACGACCAGCCGATTGTTCAGGGTCGCGTGAGTCGCTCGTGGACATGGGGGCCGAGTGTGATTGCTGGCATGCTGGAGGAAACTTACGCCGAGGGGCCTAACGGGAAACGGGCGGTGGTTTACTACGACAAGGCCCGCATGGAGATCAACGACCCCAACGCCGACCCGAATGGGGCCTGGTATGTCACTGGTGGCCTGCTGCCGGTGGAGCTGATCACGGGGCGGCTGCAAACTGGGGACACCACATTTGAGCAGCGCCAGCCCGCCCAAACGACCGCCATTGGTGATTCGGGACAGTTCCCAACGTATGCCGATCTGGCCAGGGTCTTTCAGAGTCCCGGTCAGGTGAATGCTTCTGATCTTGGCAAAGCAGCCACCGGGCTGCTCAACCCCGATGGCTCGATTGGTGCCTTTAATGACGTTGCGAATGACCCGAACACCGTGCTGGTGCAGGGTGGCAATGGCCATGGCGTGGCCCAGGCTTTCATCAACTTTATGAACCAGGAGGGGCTGGTGAACGACAACGGGCGGCTGGTGAACACCAGCCTGTACGACGCAAGCTTCGTCTTCGGCCTGCCAATCACCGGGGCCTACTGGGTGAAGGTGCGGGTTGCTGGGGTGGAACGTCCGGTGCTGTTCCAGTGCTTCGAGCGACGCTGCCTGACCTACAACCCGGCCAACCCGGCGGCATGGCAGGTTGAGATGGGCAATGTGGGCTGGCACTACCAGAGCTGGCGCTACGGCACGCAGCGGTAACGCCGCGCATAGTTAGAACGCGCAACGGGCTGACATTGGGGCAGCCCGTTGTGTCCTAAGGGTTCATACACGTATATGTTCACCCATCTCCAGCCCGCGGAGCGGGCTTCGTCGCCGGAGTCGGCAGCTTATGAGTCTTTACCAAATAATCCAGACAACCATCGGAACAACACGCTTATGAGTTTTAAGGAATACATCGGGTATACGCGCATGCCGTAGCCCTAAAGGGCGCGGCTCTCATGTGCGAAGCCCGCCTACGCGGGCTATACCGGGTGTAATTTTTAATCTTCATCAGCGTGTTTGCGGCTTCCAGACGCCGAATTCATTCGGTGGCCAGGGCGGCACCGCGTGTCCGGATTAAAAAGTAAAACTCCAT
>JALONX010000914.1 GCA_025454695.1 Chloroflexaceae bacterium | reverse complement strand
CGCTGCTGCTTCGCCACCACAGCACGGGCCAGGGCCAGGGCTTCATCGCGGGTGAAAATCTCGCCGCAGGCCTGAGCCTCCTGCAATTCCTGTAGTACTGTGCCCACCAGTGGCCCCGGCGGCAAGTTCAGGGCCGCCATCACCTCGTTGCCGTTCAACAGCGCCACCGGGTGAATTTCAGGTGGTGCATAGAGTCCCGCCAGCAGCGTGCCTGTCCAGTCCTGGTGCGCCTGCCAGCCTTCCACGCTCAAGTTTGGCCCGCTTGTCGCCAGATGGTCGGCCAGTTCGTGCAGCAGCACATCCGGCCCGGCATCGCCCGTGTCGCGGAAGAAGCGCACCACGGCCCGTTTTGTCAGCGTTTCCGCCGTGCGCAACTGGCCCGGGCGCATGTGCTCACGCACCACCAGCGCCACATAAGCGGCGTCGCTACGGCTCAAGCGAAAGCGGCGGGCCACCTGCCCCGCAATCTCAGCCCCAATGTCTTGATGCCCATAGAACGATACGCGCCCGTCCGGCAAGTGCTGTTTTGTCTGGGGCTTGGCCACATCATGCAGCAGCGCTGCGAATTTCAGCAGGGCCGCTCGGTTGTGCCCGCCAACTGGCGCTACGAAATGTTGCTGTAACTGCGCTGCATATGCTAATTCCAGACACAGCGATGGGTGAGTCTGCACCGCTACTGGTAGTGAAGATTGGCGATAAGCGACGGGAGATTGGTTCGTTGGCTGAAGCAGTTCATCACCATCACATGGCTCTGGTCGCTCGAGTTGATACAGCAGCCACTCCACCGCTACCACGGTTTCGAGCATGTGGGCCAGCACCGGCAGGAAGTGAACGTGGGGCTGGTCGCACATGCGGGCTGCTTCCAGTTCAGGTATCAGCAGCGTGAGCGCCCCTATCTCATCGAGGTAGCGCAGCCAGGCCCCGCCAGCAGGTAGACTCAGCAGCTTCATCAGCTCGTCGCGCACCCGCTCGGCGGCAACATGGTGCAGGCCAGGCACAGCAGCCCGCATCGCCCCATCAAGCTCGCGGGTGATGCTGAAGCCCAACGCCGCTGCCTGCCGCACCGCCCGCAGCACACGCAGCGGGTCGTCGGAAAGGCTCGTGGGGCCACAGGGGCGCAGCTGCCGTTGGTTCAGGTCGGCCACGCCGCCACATGGGTCAATCAGCTGTTGCTGCCAGCTGGCCGCGCCGACCAACTCAAGCGGCAAGGCCAGGGCATTGATGGTGAAATCCCGCAGGCGCAGGTCGGCCTCCAGGCTCGGCCCACGGAGCTGTACCAGGTCAACCACTAGCGCTTCGCCTTCGCCGTGGGCGTTAAACACCACCCGTCCGGTACCGCGCTCTTCGTCAAGGGGCACAAAGGCGGCGTCGCTTGCGTTGGCCAGGGTGCGAGCCAGGGCCACCCCATCGGCATCCACGGCCAGGTCAAAGTCGTAGGGCACGCGGCCCAGGGTCAGGTCGCGGGTGGCACCGCCCACCAGCCATGCGGCTACATGGTGGGTAGCGCAGAATTGCCGCAGCCGGGTGAGTACATCATTCAGTTGTGGGGGCAGTGTGTGCATGGTTGTTGGTATAGTTTGGGTCGGGTGCATGCCGGTGGTTTCATTCTGGTAATGCAAGCAGCATACCATAGCCAGCGGCTCAGCGGTTCCTCCAAACGGCTGAGGCGTGTCAGCGGATTATCAGTTTTGTGATACAATGCGCCGAGTTTATAATAACTGAAAACATTCTCGACTACATCCCGAGGAGCCTCGATGCTCACACATCGTACCCTGGTGGTTGTGGCGGCGTTCTGTCTGCTGCTGAGTGGCTGTGCCCAGGCAGCAACGCCGACACCGTTACCCACAGCAATCTTGCTTCCATCTTCTACGGCCCTGCCACCTACTGCCACCCCTGCTCCACCCATGGCTACTCCGGTTCCCCCTACGGCAATGCCAATGGCGGCAACCCCCACAGCTGCGCCGCTCACGGCAGAACGGGGTATCACCCGTGGTATTGTGGGCCAGCGCCTGGTGGCGGTGATGATTGACAATCATCCTGATGCACGCCCACAGAGTGGGATGAACGCTGCGGCCTTGGTATTTGAAGCACTTGCAGAAGGCGGCGTCACCCGTTACATGGCAGTGTATGAACCAAAAGCCAACGCTTCAATTAGTGAAATCGGCCCCGTGCGCAGTGCCCGCAGTTATTTTGTGGAATGGGCCAAGGGGCTGAATGCCGTGTATACCCATGCGGGCGGCTCGCCTGAAGGGTTGTTGCTGGCAGAAACGGCGACGGAAATTGCGAACCTTGATGCGCTACGGGACGGAGCGGAAGGGTTGTACTTCTGGCGCAGCACCACCCGCTTTGCGCCGCACAACCTGTATACCAGCACGGAACTGCTGCGGAAGTATGTGATCGAGGGAATACCGAACACCATGGATACTAGTGAGCAGGGCTTTTTGTTTAAGCTCGACGCTTCGCCCTCGCAGCGCCCGGCGGAACAGCAGCTGAGCTATTTCTTTCTGTATCCCGACCAGCCCGTGGGTTGG